>JABFRZ010000607.1 GCA_013140785.1 Planctomycetota bacterium
GATCTGCCGACGGATCTGCTCGACGCGTCCGGTGATCGCCCGCTTGTCGCCCCCGCCTCCGATGACCGTCGTGGTCTCCTGTTTGACGACGACGCGGCTGGCGCGCCCGAGCTGGGCCGGCTCGATCAGCTCCTTCACGGTGTAGCCCACGCCCGTGCCGAGGTTGCAGACCAGCGCGCCCGCGCCGGCTTGCAGCTTGGCCAGCGCGCGCACGTGCGCGTCGGCCAGGTCGGCCACGTGGATGTAGTCGCGCTCGCAGGTGCCGTCGCGCGTGGGCCAGTCGCCGCCGAAGATCGAGATCGACTTGCGCTGGCCGAGCGCCACGCCGAGCACGAGCGGGATGAGGTGCGTCTCGGGCTCGTGGACCTCGCCGAGGTTCTCCTCGGGCTGGCACCCGGCGGCGTTGAAGTAGCGCAGCGCGGCCGTGCGCAGGCCGTAGGCGCGCGCGTAGTCCTGCATCATGTGCTCCATGTGCAGCTTGGTGCGCCCGTAGGGATTGATCGGGTTCTGCGGGTGGTCGCTCGGGATCGGAACCTGCAGCGGCTCGCCGTAGGTGGCGCAGGTCGAGGAGAACACGATGTCGCGGCAGCCGTGCGCGCGCATGGCCTCGAGCAGGTTCCAGGTGTGGATCACGTTCTCGCGGTAGTACTTCGAGGGCTCGCTCACGCTCTCGCCGACGTAGCACTTGGCGGCGAAGTGCACGACCGCCACGGGGCGGTGTTCGCGGAAGACGCGCTCGAGCGCGTCGCGGTCGCCGAGATCGACCGGCTCGAAGCTCGCGCGCACGCTGGCGCGGTGTCCGGTCGAGAGGTTGTCGAGCGTCACCACCGGCACGCCCAGCCGTTCCAACCGGCGCACGAAGTGCGAGCCGATGTAGCCCGCGCCGCCGGGGACAAGGACGGGGCCGGAGGGGATGGGGCTGCTGTTCGCTGGCTGTGCGCTCATGCGTAGCTGTCGGGGTCCCAGGGGCTAGCCCGGAAGGCAGAGGCTGATCGGGCCCGGGTCCGTAGGAGACGCGACGAGCTCTCCGACCTCAAGACAGGGCCACTTCGATGGCGAGCCAAGCCTACTGCGTCGGGATCGACCCTCACAAGAAGCTCCTCCAGGGTGGGTCACTGAACGCCCGTGGCGGCGACTCCGCGCTCACTCCGCGTCGAGGAGCTGACGGGCGATCGCTTCCTGCAGCGAGTGCGCCGCGAGCTTGGTCAAGATGTGCTGGATGTGATTGCGGACCGTCGCGTAGCTGATGTGGAGTGTGCGCGCGACGCTCTTGGCGTCCTCGTCCAGCGCCAGCAGTCCAAGCACCTCCCGCTCGCGCGGGCTGAGGAGGCTGATGCCCGGGCGAGTCTCGGCGACTCCCGAGCGTGCAGCGATGCGCGCAAGGTACCCGCGCATGCGTTGGCTCCGGTTCACGTCGTGCGCGCAGTGCACGATCCAGGGCGCCGAGCCATCCGGCGCGGAGAGCGGAATGGCGGCCAAGAGGATCCAGCGCTCCGCGCCGTCCTCGGTTCTCGTCCGGAGCGTGAGGGCTTCGATCGAAGCGCCGGCGCGCGCGAGCTGTGCGACGCGACATCCCGGGCGGCACACTTCCCACCCGGCCGCATCCGATCCGCGCACCAGGCGATGACAAGGCGCACCCAGGGCGTCCGCGACAGGGGTCCCGAGCAACGCCGCGGCGCGCTCGTTCCAGTGCGCGATGCGACCCTCGGGATCGCTGACCCAGCACGCGAAGCCCACGCGCGAGATCCACGTGGGCAGCCAGTCGAGCGGGCGGGTCGTGCTCATGCTCGCGCGCGGATGAGGCGCGACCGATGCGCGCTGCCAAAATGAGGCAACTGCATCATCCGCGCGTGCATCGGCACCACCCTAGGCTGCCCGGAGAACGCGGGCCCGCGCACGTCGCGCGCCGCGACCACGACAGAGTCGATCGAACCAGGAGCAACGCCAATGAAGACCGCCATCCCGACCCAAGCGCACGAAGCCGTTTCCGCCAATGTCGGCGCCCAGTACCGCTGGGAGAACGTGAGCGAGGCTGGTGCCTACTACTCGAACTGGAGCGGACACCTGCTGCGCGTCCCCGAGTACGCCCTCAAGGATGGTTTCTCGCCCCTGATCGACATCCGCGGCAAGGAGCCGATGCTGGTCACCAAGCTCAGCGACGACCCGTTCGTGTGCCTCTCGAAGGCACGCTCGATCGCCGCCAACCTCGACCTCGCGGTCAACTTCTAGGCGCACGGGCGAAGCGTAGGGAACCATCCTTCGCCCTTGCACGCCAGGCGCGCCCATGCAGGGGAATCGGGCCGCCGCCTGGCGTGCTCCCCATGCGAACCTGATGCTCATGCGCCCAAGCACATCCTGCTGAGGCGCACAAGCGCGACCATCGGGACTTCTGCGTAGTCCGCGACGCGAGCACGCTCCAGCGAACGTGAGCCGGAGTTCGGAGATCTGCGCGCGGTGTCAGGCGCGTACCAGCACGGCTCCGAGCTGCTCGAGGTCGCTCCAGAAGGAGCTCCAGCTCTTCGCGGCGCACCCAGCATCGCTCACGAGCACGCCGGGTACGAGCAGGCCGAGCAACGCGAAGGCGAAAGCCATGCGGTGGTCGCCGCGCGGGTCGAGGACGAGCCGTTGCCCCGCTTTCGGCACGGCGCCGCGCGCGGGCGCTACGCGCAGCGAAGTGCCGTCGACTTCGACCACTAGGC
>JABFRZ010000395.1 GCA_013140785.1 Planctomycetota bacterium
GACGCCGGTCGGGCTGCTGCCCTCTGGAACGGCCAACGTGCTGGCGCACGCGCTGTCGCTCCCGAGCGATCCAGGGCGCGCGCTGGAAGTCCTGCTGCGCGGCCGGACGCAGGCGCTCGACGTCGCGCGCGTCGGCGAGCGCTACGCGCACCTCGTGGTCGGAGCCGGCTTCGACGCACGCACTGTGCAGGAGGTCGAGACGCGCCGGCGCGGCCCGATCACGAAGGCGGCCTACTTCGGTGCCGCGTTGCGCGCGCTGCGCCACCGGCCCGTGCCGCTGCGCGTGTGGATCGAAGGCCAAGAGCTCGAGCATCCGGTCGGCATGGTGTGGATCGCCAACACCCAGAAGTACGCGGACCTCCTGCGGCTGGCGCGCGATGCGCGCCTCGACGATGGGCTGTGGGAGGTCTATCTGTTCCCAACCGCGCGCGTGGTGGAACTGGCTGCGGCGTTCGTGCGCGGGCTGCTCACGGGCCTGCCGGGCGGGCCGGTCCGCATGCGCCGTGCGCGAGCGGTGCGGATCGAAGCGGCCGAGCCGGTCCCCTACCAAGTCGACGGCGATTTCGGCGGCACGCTCCCGCTGGAGTTCAGCGTGCTGCCCGAGCGCTTCCGGCTCGTGGTGCCCTGAAGCGATCCCGTACAATCGCGCCGATGGCCAGGCTCGATCCCACGAAGCGCCCGATGTGCCAGATCGCCGGCCGTCCCTTCGGCGGCGGCAAACTATTCGTCCTCGCGGGACCGTGCGTCCTGGAAACGCGCGCGCTGGCCCTGTCGATCGCCGAGGAGCTGCGTGACCTGTGCGCGGCGCGCGGGCTACCGCTGGTCTTCAAGGCCAGCTTCGACAAGGCCAACCGCACCAAGGCGAGCTCGGAACGCGGCCCGGGGATCGACGACGGGCTCACGATCCTGGACGAGGTCAAGCGCCGCGTAGGGCTGCCGCTCGTGACCGACGTACACCTGCCGGACCAATGCGCCACGGCGGCCGAGGTCGTAGACGTGCTCCAGGTCCCGGCCTTCCTGTGTCGTCAGACCGACCTCGTGCTGGCGGCGGCAGAGACGGGGAAGACCGTCAACGTCAAGAAGGGGCAGTTCCTCGCGCCCTGGGACATGCGCCACATCACCGCGAAGTGCACCTCGACTGGCAACCCGAACGTGCTCGTGACCGAGCGCGGCACGACCTTCGGCTACGGGCGCCTCGTGGTGGACATGACGGGGCTCGAGGAGCTCTCGAAGACCGGGCATCCGGTCGTGTTCGACGCCACACACTCGGTGCAGCGCCCCGGCGGCGCGGACGGCACGACCGGTGGCGAGCGCCGCCTCGCGCCCGTGCTGGCTCGCGCGGCGATCGCGACTGGCGAAGTGGACGGACTTTTCTTCGAGGTCCATCCGGATCCGGATCGCGCGCCGTCGGATGGGCCGAACATGGTTCGCCTGGACGAATTCGGATCGATCCTCGACGGCCTGATCGCCGTGCACCGGGCCATTCGTTCGCCCGAGCGCTGAGGGGCAGGCCCCGAGGCCTGAAATGGGTTCCTGGCGGGCGGCCGTGACCGGGCCGAAGTGCGAACCTTTGCCGTAGCGTAAGATCATTGAAGGCAACGGCTTGCGTGTTCGCAATCCCGTCCCGCGTCAGCTCCGATTTGCCTATTGCGATTTCGTTGGTATGGTTCGCCGCTCCAACCTGCTCGCGCTCCGATACCCGCCTCGCGCGAGTTCGGGACGCGGGGCCTTGAGTCGAGGACGGCGGCGAGGAGCTCTGGTGTCGAGAGAACACATGAGCCACCTCACACGTGCCCCCGCAGTACACCCCGAGATGGCGCGCACGCATCCCGGGGCGGAGAGGGAGAACAAGTCGGGTGCGCTCCAGCGGACTCGCGGCGGAGATTCGTGGGGAACCTCCGCCCGCACGGTTCGTGGAGTGCTTGCACGGCAGGGCCTGAGGGGACCGGGACCCGCCGTGTTCGAAGGAGGAGAGACGAGGTCGCAGCTCGGTTGGGGAACCGGGTGCGCGACTGCTTTCCCGCCACCGCTCTTCCAGGGGAAGGAGAGCGAAGTGCCTTCGCGGTTCCGCGGGTGACCGTCGAACCGTAGGGCACTGCCCGTGTCCGGATTTCTTTCGGGCTGGGCGGGACACGAGGGCACGAAGCTCGCTTCGTGCCCTCGTTCTTTTCTCCTCGTGCCCCGCGGCGCGCGGGGTCGTGGCTTCCTCTCGTTGATCCTGGAGCGCGGCTCAGCCCGAGCTCTCGCTCGTCTGGGCGCGGAAGCGGTCCTTCAGGCGCCCGAGCAGCTTCGCGTGGATCTTGCACACGCGTGACTCCGACAGCCGGGTGAGCTCGCCGATCTCGCGCATCGACAGATCTTCCCAGTACTTGAGGTAGACGATCCGGTACTCCTGCTCGCTCATGCGCTGGGCGAGCAGGCGCAGGAGCTCGGAGCGCGTGAGCCTTTCACCGGGCTGGTCGCTGCGCGTATCGATCACGCCGTCCAGGCGCGAGGCGACTTCCTCGCCGTTCTCGATCACCGGCATCGAGCCGCCCGGCGTGCCCGGCAGCTCGGTGCCGAACAGATGCTCGAATTCCTCGAAGGAAATGCCCATGGCGCTCGCGACCTCGGGGTCGAACGGCTCGCGGCCGAGCGCGCGGTGCTGGCGCGCCTCGGATTTTCAGAGGAGCCGAGCGCGCGCGGGCTCCAGG
>JABFRZ010000440.1 GCA_013140785.1 Planctomycetota bacterium
GAACTGGAACAGCACCGTGGCGGTCGCGCACTGCAGCAGGACGACCGCGAGGAAGGTTCTGTCGCGCCACGGGGAAGGCGACTTCGCGCGCGGCGGCGAGCCGACGCCGGCGCGTCGATGCGGAAGAGCCAGTCGAAGTCGAGTTCGGCCAGCTCGCCGCCGAGCGGCAATCCGAAGGTGAGTCCGACGCTGACCGCCAGACTCATCAGCGAGAAGGCCCGCGCGCGCGCGCCCTCCCCCACCGCGGCCGTGATGGCCGCCCCGTTGGCGGGCCGGAAGCAGTCGCTCGCCATGCTCGTCAACAGGATCGCGGCTCCGATCGCGAGCGGCGTGCGCGCGACCGACAGCACCATCAGGAACAGCGCGTTCAAGCACAGGCTCGTGAGCTGCACGCGCCTAGGCCCGAAGCGGTCCGCCAGCCAGCCCCCCGCGGTCACGCCCAGCATCGAGCCCACTCCGTAGAGCGCCACCAGCCCCCCGGCCGAATCCACCGCGAACCCGCGCTCGCCCGTCAAGTACAGCGCGAGAAACGGCAGCACCATCATGCCCACGCGGTTCACGAACAGGACGAGGGCCAGCACCCACACCTGCCGCGGAAGGCCGGAGAAGGCGTCGCGGTAACTCCGGACGATGGCGCGTAGCATCGAAGGGCGGAGAGTCTATGGAACCGAGGATTCCGCCGCGGCGTCCGAGCGCGGCGCCTCGAGGGCCGGATTGGAGCGGGATTCACCCCGCTGTGGCCCTCGAGCGGGCGGAGCGGGAGGGAAACGCGGAATCCCATCAAGGGCTTGCGGGCTCCGGGAAACGGGAGGTGTCCCGATCTGCCGTGATCATCGCGGCGGCCTGATAGGAGGCAACCATCCATGCACGCTCGACTCTTCTTGATCCTCGCCGGACTCCTGTCCGCTCCCGTGCCGAGCAACCCTCCTCCGACCCCGGCACTGCCGCCGGACGTCTGCGAGGAGCCCGCTGCCGGTCCCTACAACATCCTCATGATCGTCCTCGACGACGTCGGCACGGACAAGCTGGCCGTGTACGGCGAGACGGACGGATCCAATGCGGGGCCGCCGTGCAATCCGGCACCCACGTGCTACCCCGTGCCGTGCGACGAGCCGTATCCGTATGCGCCGACGCCCTCGCTGGACGCCCTGGCCGGCTGCGGCATCCTGTTCACCAACTACTACGTCAACCCGCTGTGCAGCACGACGCGGGCGGCCATGATGACCGGGCGCTACGCGTTCCGGACGGGCATGGGGGGCCTCGTCGGCCCGACCTCCAAGGTGGAAGACGCGGAGGTGTTCATTCCCGAGTTCCTGAAGCTCGGGTTCACGCCTTCGTCGCCCTATCAGTGCGGCGCTTTCGGCAAGTGGCACCTGACTCATCCGAGCGGGAACGAGACGCACGCCGTGGACAACGGCTTCGACTTCTTTGCCGGGCCGATGGGGAACAACGGAGACCACTTTGATTGGGACAAGGTGACCGCCACCTCGTCCGGGACCAGCACCGATCCGCAGAGCGCCTTCGACGCCACCGAGACCAGCGCCGACGCGCTCGCATGGATCAACGGTCTGGCCTCGTCCCAGCGGTTCTTCGCCTACGTGTCCTTCAATGCTCCGCACTCGCCCTACCAGGTGCCCCCGCTCGACCTCTTGTCCCTGGAGACCCAGGACTACCTGACCTGCACCCAGCCCTGGGGTGGTCCATTCGTCGAGGGGCAAGAGGCCTCGAACCTCCACGAGCAGCGTGTGTTCTACCGGGCGATGCTGGAGGCCGTCGACACCGAGATCGGCAACCTGATCGAGAACATGGACGCCGAGCAGAAGGAGAAGACGGTCATCATCGTCGTCTCCGACAACGGCACTCCCCGTGTGATCATCGACCCCTCTGAGCACCCCATCGGGCACGGGAAGAGCACCGTCTACCAGATCGGCGTCCGCGTCCCCATGATCGTGGCCGGCCCGATCGTGGAGCAGGAAGACCGCGGTGAGGAGTGCGCGATGCTCGTGGGCGCCGTGGACCTGTGGCGAACGATCGGCGATATCACTGGCGCCTCCGTGGCGACCCTCGAGGCCGCAGTCGGCCCGCTCGCGGAGCATGACGGCGTCAGTTTCGCGACGCTGATCGCCGATCCGGGTTCGCCCGCCGTACGCGAGCTGGCGTTCAGCCAGACGTTCAACGCGAACTTCGCCTACGACCCCACGCCCCACGGGCCATACGAGGTCGGCTGTCCGCCCCAATGGTTCCCGCCCTCGAACTCGCCGCTCCTCTGGTGCTGCGATCGCGTGATCTTCAACGGCGGACACGCCCGGTCCATCACGGACGGGAGCTACAAGCTGATCCGGAAGCTCCTCACCAACGGCGCAGACGGAGGTCTGGACCCAGGCAACCCCAGCACCTGCCTCGCGGACACGCCGCCGACCTACAAGAACGAGCTGTACGACATCTCCAATGATCCGGACGAGCAGACCAACCTGCACAGCGACACCAACCCATTGAGCATCGAGACCTCCCTCGCTGCGGCACTGGAGGCGTTGAGCGGGAAGTGAGACGGGGCCCCTAGATCCCCCGGCGAGGAGAAAGCGCTCGGCATCGAACACGGGCGGTTCTCCTCGCTCTCTCGAGGCCGCGACCTGGGTCGCAGCCTCGCCGCGGATAGGGACCTTCCTCGGGCACCTCGCAGCCCTTGCGTCACTTCACGGAGGGCTCGTTCGGACACTCGAGAGGCTCGCGATCGGCCGCGATGGCCTGGGCCGATCCCCGGATGACGGCCTCGCATCTGGCCTGGAGCTCACGGGCCTCGCGCCAGTCGTCGTGCGCCTTCACGGCCTCTCGCGCACAGAGCAGAGCCTCGCCCGGCTGGTCGAGTTCCAGCCAGGTGACGGCCATCCAGTAGTTCGTCGTGCCTGCCTCCGCGCGGCGCCAGAGCCCGCGCTGGAGCGCGTGCAGTGCCTCTCGCGGTCTTCCTGTTGCACGCAGCAGGCTCGCCTTCGCGTAGAGGACTTCGGGCTCGATCGGACCGAGCGCGAGAGTGCGATCGACGGCCGTCTCGGCCTCGGCGAGGTCGCCGGTCTTCTCCAGGATCGTCCCGATCAGGAGGGGCCAATCCATGATCTCCGGCTCGCGCGCCTCGAGTCCTCGGAACGTGGCGAGGGCCTCGGGATAGGCGCCGCGCGCGGCCTGCACGCGACCGCGGAGCTCCAACCCCTGCACGAGCCAGCGCTCGTCTCGCGCGCCGATCGAGACGAGCTCCTCCGTCAGCCTTGCAGCCTCGTCCAGCGCGCCGGTCTGCAGGGCGAGGTGAGCGGAACTCGAGAGTAGGTGTGGATCTCCCGGCAGCGCGAGCGCTGCGTCGCGAAGCAGCAAGCGCGCCTCCGCGTAGCGACGCTCCGATACGAGGTTGGAAGCGAGAGCATCGATGACTCGCCCTTCCTCGGGCGCGAGCGCATACGCGCGCTGCGCCAGCTCGAGGGCGGCCTCGCTCTGATGGAGCCGGAGCTTGCAGAGCGCGAGCTCGGCCAGGAGAAGCGGCTCCTCGGGCGCGCCTTCGAGAGCCTGTTCCAGGCACTGCTGCTCTTCCTCGTAGCGGTGCTGGCGATGGAGAACCTGAGCGAGAAGGCAGGTGAGCTCGATGCTGAGCTTCGGCATCAACCGGGCAGCGAATGCCAGCTCGTCGGAGATCCGAGAAATCTTGCCGAGCTTGAGCAGGTACTTCTGGAGGAGCTTGCGAGGGATCAGGGGCAACGGGTTCAGCTTGATGGCCTGCTTGATCGCTTCGACGGCGGCCGGCACGTCGCCATTCAGCTCGTGGCTGAGGGCCAAGACCATGAAGTCTCGGCTACTCACGGGCTCTCGTTTCCCGAGGTCCACGTTCCAGGGTCGGTGCGCCAGGACGCCCGCGGCGGCTTGGTGTCCGGCCCAGTCGGCGATCTTCGTGCTGCCTTGCTCGAGCTCGATCCGGTAGAGCGAGGCGGCCTTCCCTGCCTCGCCTTCGTAGAGGTGGAGATCGGCGAGCCGTCCGGCTGCTCCTTCTGGCCCATTCGGGTCCGCGACGAACGCAGCGAACTTCGCCCGCGCCTCTTCGATCCCTCCCTTGCTCAGGATCCGGACTGCCTCCGTGAGCGCCGCCTGCCTCTCCTCGTACAGCGCGGCTCGGGCCAATACGGTAGTGGTGCCTACGCTCCCGAGCGTCAACACGAGACCGGCGCCGACCAGCCAGGGCAGAGGCCGACGCTTCACCCGACGCCATGCCCGCGCGAACCGGCCGCGCGGCGCCGCGAGCACGTGCTCGAACCGCAGCAAGCGCGCGAGCTCCGCCTCCACCTCGCGTGCATCCGCGTAGCGCTCGGAAACGCGCTTCTCCATGCACTTCTCGATCACGGCTCGGAAGTCGCGCGGAACGCGCACCGCGATAGGCCACTGCGGATCCGCGAACCGGATCTCGTCCGCCAGCGCATGCACGCTCTCGCTCTCGAAGGGACTTCTCCCGGTCACGGCCTCGAACGCGAGCGCGCCGAAAGAGAAGACATCCGACGCGACGCCCACGGGATCGCCCCGGACCTGCTCGGGTGAGGCGTACAGCGGCGTCCCGACGAAGCCCCGGGTGAGCGTGTTCCCCGTGACGCCTTGCTCGCGCGCGAGCCCGAAATCGACGAGGAACGGGCGGCCTTCATGATCGACGAGCACGTTCCCCGGCTTCACGTCGCGATGCACGATGCCGCTTGCGTGCGCGGCTCCGAGCGCACCCGCGATGCGATGGAGGATTCCGAGCAGGAACGGCAGCCAGCGCGGATCTCCCGGACGCGGGAAGCCGCTCGCGCGGCCGTGGATCACGTCCTTGAGGGTCGTCCCGTCGATCAAATCCACCGCCACGTAGTGGAAGCCCGGGACGACGCCCGCGGCGTGTACGGTCGGTATCGACTCGTGCTTCACGGACGCGAGCATCCGGCCCTCGCGCTCGAGCCGGTGCGCGTAGGCGTCTGTGAGCGCTGCGGGACCGTGCGGGATCAGCTTGAGCGCGACGGAGCGGCCCAGACCGAGCTGCCGCGCCCGATAGACCACGCCCGCCCCGCCGCGCCCGAGCTCCTGCTCGATCACGAAATCGGCGACTTGATCGCCCGCCCCGGGGAACGGCGCAGCCTCGTGGGACGTGCCCTCGAGCCGCAGGAACGCGAGCGCCTCTCGCTGTCCGGCGTTCTCGGGCTCGAAGGCGCTCTCCTCCACGAGCCGGCTCACGGCGCGTACTCCTTGAGCTGGCGCGCGCAGGTTTCGAGCGCACGCTTGAACCTCACCGAGACGGTGCTCTCGTCCACACCCAGACGCAAGGCGGCCTCGCGTCCGTTCAGCCCTTCGAAGAGCTTCAGCAGGATCACCTCGCGCTCGGCTTCCGGCAGGCGCAGCAGAACGTCCCGGACGCGCTCTTCCAGCTCGCGCTTGCGGGCGTGCCCTGAGACGCTGGACTGCGTCGCCGGGAGGCACTGAGCGAGGTCGAGCCGGCGGCTCGCGAGGGCCGCGATCGTGGATTCGCGAGCGACGGCCGAGGCCGGCATCGGCACACGCCACGCCTCGCGACCGGCATGCAGCAGCTTGTTCGAGAGGATCCCGGCGAACCAGCGCTGCAAGGAGCCCGGACCACGATACTCGAAGCGCTCCAGGTTGCGCGCGCCCTCCGCCCACACCTCCTGCAGCAGGTCTTCCTCGGCGAGCACGCCGCGCAGCCGTGGAGACATGCGGAAGTGGAGCAGGATGCGCAGCTTGCTCTCGGCCCGCGCGATCAACCGCTCCCAGCCTCCGTTCGGATCGAGGGCGAGCGCGTCGAGGATGTCCTTCGTCCCGGGCGAGGTGTCCGTCCGGCCGGCGTGGGGCGCCTCGTCCGGAGTCGAGCTCCGGAGTCGATCGATCGAGTCAGGGAGGCCCACGGAAGAGGATGATCATCGAGACTCGCGGAAAGGACCATCCCCCTAGCCGAGTGAGTCAGCCGGGTCACGCTCTGCTCTAGCGCTGGCGTGAAGCGGCGCTCCTCGCGCCCTACTCCGCGGCGATCAGGTGCAGCACCGTCTGGCGCCCGTCGAGGTAGCGCACGCGCTCGCCGTCGAACCAGGCGTCCTCCTCGAGCTGCACCTTCACTTTGGCGCCGCCCCACTCGGGCACGGCCACGGCCGCGGCGAGCTCGATCGCGTAGACCGTGTCCGCGCGCAGGCGCTGGTCGCCGGTGCCCGGCACGCCGCCTTGCTGGTCCCACATCCCGATGCTCGGGCCGGCGCCGTGGCCGTGGAAGCCGAGCGGGTGCGAGTAGATGGTGGCCTCGATGCCCTCGCTGCGCGCGCGCTCGAGCGCGGCGGCGAGGATCTCGTTGCCGCTGCGCCCGCTCTGGAACGCGTCCGTGAGCACGTCCTGCAGGCGGTTGCCGACGGCCAGCGCGCGCACGAGGCCCGCGGGCGGCTCGCTCTCGCCCGTGGCCAACACGTAGGCGTTTTGCTGCGTGTCCGTGTTCAGGCGCAGGTACGTGAGCCCGAAATCGAGGTGCACCAGATCGCCGGGCCGGATCGTCTCGGCGCCCGGGCGCTTCGCGAACTGCACCGTCGCGTCCTCGCCGCCCGCGCGCTGCACGCTGACCGAGGGGTGGAACCAGGTGTCGAGGCGCAGCTCGTCGAGGCGCTCGCGGTACCACCACTCCAGATCCTCGGTGGTCGTGCTGCCGGGGCGCACGGCGGCGAAGCCCTCGGCGATGATGCGGTGCGCCAGCGCGCACAGGGACGGATAGAGGGCGAGCTCTTCCTTCGCTCTAGTCTCCAGCCAGCCGACGGCCAGCGTCTCGGCCGAGACGAGACGCTCGCGCAGACGCTCGGGCAGCGCCGCGCGCAGGCGCTCGTGCTCGCTCGAAGACAGCCCATCGGCCAGCGCGAAGTCGAGGCTGCGGTCGATCCCGATCCGGTCCGGGTCGCGCTCGGCCACGAGGCTCGCGAGGCGCTTGTACTGATCCGGCTCCTCGGCCGGGTTCCAGGCACCCGGGAAGTTCCCGCCCACGTCGTAGCGCGAGATCGAGAAGCGCTCGACACCGCGGTCCTGGCCGAGATCGTGGAACACGAGGATCGTCCGCCGGCGCGCGCGCAGCCAGGTCGCGGGCAGCATGGTCTCGACCACCGGATCCTCGTCGTACTCGCGCGCCACCAGGATCCAGCAATCGATGCCCTCGCGCCGCATGAGCACCGGCACGAGCGTGTCGAGCCTGGTTCGCAACCACGCGTCCATCAGCGCGGCGCGTTCCTTCTGCGGCAGAATCTTGGCGGGCTCGACCGCTTGGCTCGCGAGGAAGGCCGGGCAAGCGAGCGCGAGCGCGATGAGGGCCAGAGCCATTGGCGGAGAGTAGCACGTCGGGCGGCGAGCTCCGTGGACGACGAATGACTTGCGCGGCGGTGGTCGAGCCTCCAGGCTC
The DNA here is from genome assembly GCA_013140785.1 of Planctomycetota bacterium. Classification (GTDB taxonomy): domain Bacteria; phylum Planctomycetota; class UBA1135; order UBA1135; genus JABFRZ01. The sequence goes on from JABFRZ010000440.1 coordinate 7,433, forward strand.
ACCTTGCCACCATGCTCGAGCGCTTCCAAGACGAGGATGGTTTCGTGGGCTACCGCTCGCCGCTGCTCACAGACCAAGGCATCCCGCACCTTTTCACCACGCGCATCGGCGGCTTTGGTCGCCACGAACTCGATCTCGGCCGGCTGGTGGAGCACCAGAAGGAACGCGTCACGCACGCGGCCGGCGTGACGGGCGCGCGCATCGTCTCGGTGAAGCAGGTACACGGCGCGCGCGTGCTGGTGGTGCTGCCAGACGCGCTGCCCGAGACCATGGCCGAGGCCGACGGACTCGTCAGCGAGCGCGACGACGTCCTGGTGTGCATCCACGTGGCCGACTGCGTGTCTGTGCTCTTGGCGCGCTCGGACGGACGGCGTGTGGCCGCGGTGCATGCGGGCTGGCGCGGGCTCGTGGCGGGCGTGATCCCGCGCGCGCTCGAGCTGCTCGGCCCGGGCCACATCTCGGCCGCGATCGGCCCATGTCTCTCACTCGCGCACTTCGAGGTCGGCCCCGAGGTGGTTGCGGCCTTCACGCATGCGGGCCTAGGAGCCTCGGTCCACGAGCGCGCGGGTCAGCGCGCGCACATCGACCTGCGTGCGGCCGCCGCGCACCAGCTCGCGGCCGGCGGCGTGCGCCTCGTTGAGGGAAGCGACCGCTGCACCTACGCGCACGACCAGGAGTTCTACTCCTACCGGCGCGATGTCACCCACGGCGGCCGCGGCCACACCGGGCGGCTCGCGGCGTTGATCGCAGCCGCGCCCGAGCGCAGCGCGCGAGCACGTCGGACCTGAGCGGGCCCTCAGGCGAGCGGCAAGGCCTCGCCGCAGCGCGTGGCCTTGTCGTGGATCTCGATCAGCGGCGCGAGCTCGGAGCGCGCGGCCCGCTCGCCGACCGTCTCGAGGTAACGACACGTCGCGAAGCGCTCGATGGCGCGCGCGTAGCGCTCGCACCAGGCCGTGAAGCGCTCGCGTGCCGCGCCCTCCGCGCGCGGGTACTCGCCGGGCGGAAGCGGACACGCACAGCGCCAGGGCTTGGGCGTCAGGCGCGCGCGGAAGCTGGCCTGCTTCCCGCACAGGCGTGCGAAGGCCGGGTCGGTGCCCGTCCGCTCCATG
>JABFRZ010000218.1 GCA_013140785.1 Planctomycetota bacterium
GGCGGTGGGCACCGCCAGTCTGCCGCCCGTGCGCGCTGATCTCCTCTTGGCCGAGGATGCCGCGCGCGCGACGGCCGAGACGGCCGAGTCGGGCGGCGGCGAGCTGGGCGGCAAGGGGCCGGTGCGCTTCGCCGAGGTGCTCCCGGTCGAGCTCGACCTCGAGAACTCGGGCGTGTGGGAGGAGCTCGGCCGCGGCGACCGTGTGTGGCGCCTGCGCATCCACTCGCGCGGCGCGAAGTCGCTGGCGCTGGTGTTCGAACACTATCACGTGCCCGCGGGCGGCGAGCTCTACCTCTACGACGACAAGCGCGCCACGCTGCGCGGCGCCTTCACCGAGCACGAGAACCGCCTCGACGGCCAGTTCGCGATCCGACCGCTGCGCGGCGACGCGCTAAACCTCGAGTACTTCGAGCCCGCGCGCGCGCGCGGCCGCGGTCGCCTCGCGCTCTCGGCCGTCACGCACGACTACCTCGACGTCCTCGGCATGATCGAGGACCGCGCCGGCGGTGGCACGGCCCAGAACTGCGAGATCGACGTGACCTGTCCGCTGGGCGCCTCTTGGGCCAACCAGATCGACGCCGCCGTGCGCGTCATGGCGTTGCCGAGCGGGCTCCTGTGCAGCGGCTCGTTGCTGAACAGCACCGCCAACGACGGCACGATCCTGGTGCTCTCGGCGGCGCACTGCACCGGCCTCGCCAACGCCGTCTTCCTGTTCAACTTCGAGCGCCCGGGCTGCCGCACCGGCACGGCGCCGATGACCGACACGATCACCGGCTCGACGCCGCTGGTCGGTGACGGCGCGCTCGACGTGCAGCTCGTGCGCCTGAACGTGCCGCAAGGACCGCTCGCCTTCCCGGCCTACCTGGCCGGTTGGGACCGCTCGGGCGTGCCGCCGACCTCGTCGGTGCTCGTACACCACCCAGCCGGCGACGTGAAGAAGATCAGCCTGGACGATGACCCGCCGGGGATCGCCGGCAATCTGTGGCGCATCCTCGACTGGGAGGCCGGCGTGTCGGAGGGCGGTTCCTCGGGCGCGCCCCTGTTCGATCCGGCCGGGCGCTTCATCGGCAACCTCGACTCGGGCTCGTCCACCTGTGTGTTCCGCAGCAACGACGACTTCTGCACACGCCTCGCGGCGGCCTGGCCGCTGCTCGAGCCGTACCTCGATCCGCTCGGCACGGGCCAGCTCACGCTGGACGGGCTCGATCTCGCGCTGGCCCCGCTGCCTCAGCCCTTCGACGTCACGGGGTTGTTCCCGTCAGAGGTCGAGGTGCTCGCTCCCGGGCGGTCGCGCTCGCTGCGCATCCTCGGGACGGGCTTCCGCGACTCGACGCAGGTCACGATCGACGGCACCCCGCTCGATCCCGCGCGCATGCTGCGCGGCGGCCACGGCTGGCTCAACCTCGACATGCCTCAGCTCGCGCTCGGCCCGCATGCTTTCAAGATCAGCGAGGGCGCTGCGAGCGAGGTCCTGCCGTTCGCGGTGGTCGCGCCGAGCGAGCCGCGCTTCGAGGTGGACGAGGGCGTGCCCGACGATGAGCTGTTCTCCCAGATCGGCGCGGACACGCTGCACGCCGACCAACCCGGCCACCTGCACGTCGGCTATCTCTCCTTGTCGGGCCTGCCCAGCATTCACCCCCGCGTCACGCTCGCGCTCGGAAACCAGTTCACCAACCTGCACCGCTTCCTGGTGACCGTGATCCCGCGCGCCGGCTGGGCCTCGGTGCACCACGCTGTTCCGCCCGGCATGCTGCCCTTCGGGACCGTGCTCTACTCGCAGACCGTGTGCATCTCGCACGGTCTGCCGCTGCACGCGAGCAACCGCCAAGAGAGCATCTTCCAGTTCTGAGGAAGGGGCGCGGCGGAGATCCGCTCGCGCTCGACGAAGCTCGCGGCCCGCGGGGGGGCAAGCATCGATACGCAGAGACAACTGCGGACGAGCGCGAGCGGGACCGACCGACCTCTTCCGCTTAGCATGGGCTCGTTCGGGGGCGGAGGGAACGAGCGTTGCAAAGCGCGAAGCGCGCCGCCCCTCGACAGCTTCCTCTTCCACTGCCCGCCCGCCCATGCTCGGATCCCTCGCTCGCTTCGCGTTCCTGCGTGTCTTCGGTCCGTTCGTGATGCTGGTCGGCGCCGCCGCGGCGCAGGGCGAGCGGATTCACAAGGACAAGGAGCTCGAGCCGCTCGCCGCCGGGCTCGCGGCGTGGCTGCAGGCGCGCGCGGAGGACTCCGGCGTGGAGGAGGCGGAGACGGGACTCGCGCTGAGCCGCCTGGCTGGCGCGCGGCTACGAGAAGAAGGACGTGAAGAAGGGCAAGGTCACGACCGAGGAGCTGCGCCGCGGCAACTTCGCGCGCGCCGGCCTCGAGTTCGCCTACCGCGTGCCCAAGGACTACGACCCCAAGCGCACGAGCTATCCCGTGCGCGTGCTGGTGAACGCGCTGGCCTCGGGCGAGGAGGGACGCGAGCGTGGCTCCGGACGGCGACGCGTGGTGGGCGCGTACGTGGTCGCTCGACAATCTGGAGCAGCGCGGCGGGATGAGGCACCTGGCGGAGGTGCTCGCGTTCCGCGTGAATCCGGACGAGCGCGATGACGCGCTCAAGCTCCTGCTCGAGGCCGGTGTCGTGGTCTCGTTCGTCGTCGATGGCGAGTGCGCCCCGGTCGTGGCCGCGCACGCGGAGCTGAAG
>JABFRZ010000470.1 GCA_013140785.1 Planctomycetota bacterium
CTGTCCCCGAGGCTCACCGCCGCGGCTCTCACAGGGGCCGATACTCGATGAGTTGGCCGCTCTGGATCTCGCCCCCGGCCGGCACGATCGCCAGCGCGTCGGCGCGCGCCGCGGCCACGATGTCGGCCGAGCCGCGGAAGGGGATCGGCTCGAGCTCGCTCACGCCGTCTGCGGCCTGCCGCACGCGCGCGGGCAGGTTGTTCTGCCGGTCGCTGCCCTTCTCGGGCCTGCCCGTCCAGCGCCCGCGCAAGATGCGCTCGCGCTCGAGCGCCGGATCGTCCCCGGAGAGGCGCACCAGCGCGGCGCGCACGAAGACCTCGAAGCCGAGCAGGGTGGAGACCGGATTGCCGGGCAGCCCGAAGACGGGCTTCGCGCCCGAGAGCCCGAACCAGATCGGCTTCCCGGGCTTGACCGCGACCTTGTGCAGGACGGGCTCGACCCCGAGACGCTCGAGCGTCGCGCCCACGAGGTCGTACTTGCCAACCGACACGCCGCCGGTCGTGACCAGCACGTCGGAGTCCTCGAGCGCCTGACCGAAGGCGAGCTCGAGCCGAGCCGGCTCGTCCGGAACGATCCCGGAGCGCACCACCTCGCACCCCAGCGCCTCGCAGGCCGCGCGCAGGAAGAAGGTGTTGCCCTCGCGGATCTGGCCGCGGCCGGGCTTCTCGCGCGCGCCGACGAGCTCGTCGCCCGTGGTCAGGATCGAGACGCGCGGCCGCGCGAAGACCGTCACCGGATCGACGCCGACCGAGGCCAGGACCGAGAGATCCGCGGCCGAGAGCCGCCGGCGCGGTTCGTAGGCCACCTGGCTCGCGCGCAGGATCTCGCCCAAGTGGGCCACGTTCTGGCCGGGCTTCACGGGCAGGGCGAACACCACGAACTCGCCCTCGCGGCGCACGTGCTCGATCATCTCGACCGCGTCGCAGCCCGTGGGCAGCTCGGCCCCGGTGAAGATCTCGACGCAGCTCCCGCCCGGAACGGCGCCGGAAAAGGGCAGCCCGGCGCGCGCTTCGCCCATCATCCTCAGGCGCCCTCCGCCCGCGGCCAGACTCGCACTCCTGAGCGCGAAGCCGTCCATCATGCTCTTCTCGAAGGGTGGCAGGTCCACGTCCGAGAGCGCACGGGCCGCGAGGCAACGGCCATGCGCCGCGCCTAGGCTGACGCGCTCGGTGCGGAGGGGCGCGGAGATCCTGGCGAGGATGCGCGCGAGCGCTTCGCTCGGGGTCAACATCGAGGCGAGGATAGCGGCCATGCGCGGCGGCTCCTACCGACCGAGACTCAAACGAGCGCGCCGTCCGTACACGCCCGGAACCTCCGCGACGCGACGAAAGTCGCCAAGCCCAAGGGGCATTCCTCCGTCGCGTCTACAATCGGCGTCCTTGAATACGGCGCGCGCATCGGCGAACTGGGCCGCCCGCGTCCCCGGCCCCTGCCCTCCGTGATCTCACTGAACCGGTCCCTGCCGCTCCGCTCTCCCATCCTCCTCGCCCTGCTGTTCGCCGCGTGCCTCCCGGCCGCGTGCGGGCAGGGCGGACCGGGCGGGGCCTCGAATGCCTCGGAGGGCGGGGTCCAGAAGCGCGAACGACCTTCGGTGCGCGTCGCGCCGGTCGTGGTGCGCGAGATGGCGCACATCCTGGAGACGACCTCGAAGCTCGAGTCCGAGCGCGAGATCCAGGTCATGCCGCGCGTCGCGGGCTTGGTGCTGTCGCTGGCGGCCGAGGAGGGCGACGCGGTCGAGCCGGGCGCGGTGTTGGCGGTGCTGGACGATGTCGAGCCTACGCTGGCCGCCAAGGACGCCGAGGTGGCGCTGCAGGAGGCCAAGAACACGCTCGACCGATTGCGGCTGGCCCAGCGCGAGGCCGAGGCGCGCGTCCGGCGCGTGCAGATCGCCTTCGAGCAGGCCGTGCGCGACTACGAGCGCAACTTGAAGCTGTTCGAGGGTGAGAAGGTGGCGAGTGCGCTCTCGGAGAGCGCGCTCGAAGCCTCCAAGCTGGCGCGCGACAACGCCGACGCCGACCGCGTGGACGCCGATCTCGCGCGCGAGCGCAGCCGCCTCGACCTGGCCGCGGGCGAGACCTCGGTCGAGCGCGCCGCGATCACCCTGGAGCGCGCGCGTGTCACGCTGGCCCACACCCGCATCACGGCACCCTTCGCGGGCGTGGTCGCACAGCGCAGCCTCAAGGTCGGCGACTGGATCGGGCCGGGCACTACAGCCTTCGTGCTGACCGACGTGACGCTCTTGCGCTGCGCTTTCTCACGTCCGCAAGAGGAGCTCGAGCTGTTCGCGCGCATGGGTGCCGGCAACGGTGACGGAGAACTCAGCCTGCGCGCCACGGCCGACGCCTTCCCGGAGCGCACCTTCTCGGGCTGGATCGAACGCATCAGCCCCACCATCGAGGCTCAGTCGGGCCAGTTCCGGGTGACGGGACGGCTCGAGTGCGTGCAGGACGGCGGACGCGTGCGACTCCTGCCGGGCATGTTGGTGCGCCTCTGCATCGTGACCGACCGCCACCCGAACGCGCTGGTCGTGCCGAAGCGCGCGCTCGAGCGCGAGGGCGAGCGGCGCTTCCTGCTGGTCGCCGAGGGCGAGCCCGCCACGCCGAAGCAGGCCGTCGTTCGCCGCGTCGAGATCGAGGAGGGCTTCGGCGAGGGCGAGTGGATCGAGGTCCTGCCGCGCGCCGGCACG
>JABFRZ010000114.1 GCA_013140785.1 Planctomycetota bacterium
AACCAGAGCGAGACTACGCAGCTCGTGGTGGTCTTCGACCACGGGCGGCCCGTCGAGGATCCAGTCGCCGTCCACCGGCAGAAAGGCCGGGTTGTCCGAGATCTGATCGCCCCCGCCACGACAACCGGTGGTGAACACGCAGGTGACGCTGTCGGTGCAGCCCCAGGCGAAGAGCACCGGGAAGAGCACCGCGAAGAGCGCCGGGAAGCGTGCGGCGCAGGCGACCGGCAGCGAGGAGATCCGCGACGTGAGGGTCAAGGGCTGTGTGTTCGCTGGAACGAGTCGGGACCGCGGGCGGAAGGGACGCAGCGTCGCCTGCGGTTATTCCCGGGCGGATCGCCGCGAAAGCCGCGCTTCGAAAAGGTAGTCGGCGCACGGAGAGCGGCATAGAGTCGCGGCTAGAATCTCGGCCCCGCTTCCCCTGGGGCCCAGCCGACCAAGCCCCACTCGTCGCGCGCGCAGCTCGCGCTCGCCTGCGTCCCCCTGCCGCCCCGGCCCATGCCACGGTCTCTCCGCACGCTCCTCGGCGCGCTCGCTTGCGCCCTGCTCCTTCCCGCTTGGCTCCTTCCGGGCTGTCAGGGCTCTGGGTCGAGTTCCTCCGGCGAAGTCGGCCCTAGCGCGGCCGTCGCGCCCGAGGTTTCAGCCCGAGCCAGCGCCGAGGAAGCGGCGGCCGAAGCGATCGCTTGCATCGAGGAAGGACGCTTCGAGAGAGCGCGCGACTTGCTCGACGAGCTCTTGCTGTCCGATCGGATGGTGCGCGCGCGCGCCCAGCTCGCCGGGGGTTCGCCCGAGGATGCGCTGCTCGACATCGACCGCGCCCTCGCGATCGCACCCGAGAACGAAGAAGTCCGCCTGCTGAAGGCCGACGCGAGCCTGCGCCTGGCGGAGGCGAAGATCCAGGGCGGTGGTGGTTCCGCCAGCCTGATCGAAGGCTCGCTGCAGGACGCGCTCGAGTTCTACGGCGGCACGAGCGAATCGGCCCACGCGCTCTTCGGCGCGAGCCGCGCGGCCGCCCTGCTGGGCCAGCGCGCCGAAGCGCTCGAGTTCGCGCGTCGTGGCATGGAGCTGCTCGGCGCCGACGAGGCCGTTCCGCCCGAGCTCGGGCGCGCACCCGAGCGCATCTATGCCGAGCAGGTCTACGCTGCGTATGCGAGCGCGCGCGCCGACTCGAGCGCGGAGGCCAGTGCGCTGTTCCTCGAGTCCGAGGACGCGCTCGCGAAGCTGCTCGGCCGCACGAGCGACGACCCCTGGGCCTGGTCCACGCTTTCGGACCTGTACGAATGGGAGGGCCGCCTGGCCGATGCCAAGGGCGCGCAGGAGCGCGGGCTCGCGCGCGCCCCCGAGGACGCCGAGCTACTCGCGCGCCTGGCGCGCGTGAGCGGCGCGCTCGAGGGCGCGGCCAAGACCGTCGAAACCTTCGCGGCCTACGCGGCCGCGCACCCGAATGTCGCGGCGGCGAGCTGGCATCTGGCGGTGGCACGTTTTCAGCTCGCGCTCTCTGGGTTCAAGCAGGACCCGCGCCAGCTCGATCCGGCGCCCTTTTCGGCGGCCGAGGCCGAGTTCCGCACCACGCGCGAGCGCGCGCCCGAGTTCGCGCAGAGCGCGCTGGGCTACGAAGTGGTGTGCCGCCTCGCGCGCGGCTGGTGCGCCTTCCACGCCGGCGATCTCGCGCTGGCGACGCGCGAGTTCCTGGCGATGAACGAGCTCTTCGAGCGCGGCATCGAGTGGCGGCTCCCGGGCGAGCTCGAGAGCGGCATCCAGGGGCTGTTCCAGGTGGCCGACGCGCACGCGCAGGCCGACAACCTGGCCGCGGGCGAGGTCTTCGAGACGCTGCTCGGCTTGCAGCCCGACCAGTACCTGTGGGCCAACAACGCGGGCTTCTTCCTGCGCGACGCGGCCGTGGAGCTCGAGCGCACGGGCCGGGCGATGTGCAGCGCGGCGCGCGGCAAGCTGAACAACGCCGAGGCCCTGGCCGAGCTGCGCGCGCTCGCCGGCATCCAAAGTGAAGCCGCTGGCTCGGCCGAGGAACGCGCGGCCTTCCAGCGCGCCGCGAACGAACGCTTCGAGCGCGCGCGCGGAATCATGGAGCGCAGCTGGCGGGCCTACCGGCCGGCGGCCGAGCTCGCGCCCGAGGACGTGCGCGTGGTGAACGACAGCGCGCTCGTGCTCGTGTACTACCTGCACCGGGACCTCGAATGGGCCGAGCAGGCGCTGATGCGTTGCGTCGCCATGGGCGGGCCGCAGCTGGACGCAAAGAAGGCCGCCCTCGCCGCCGAGGCCACGCCCGAGCGCGCCAGCGCGCTCGAGAGCGAGATCGAGCTGCTCACCGAGGCCTGGGGCGACGCGCATCAGAACCTGGGCGTCCTGGAGTGGGTGCACCGCGGGAACGCCGAAGCAGCGCGCCCCTGGTTCGAGAAGTCGCTCGAGATCTGGCCCACCCGCCCTGAAGTGCGCAACTCCTACCTCCCGCAAGTACGCGGCGAGCGCGCCCCCGACCGGGATGGCGCGCTCGGCTGGGCCAAGCCCTGCGAGACTCCCTAGCTGCGAGGCTCCACCATCATGCGCATCGAACGCGTCCTCCCGTCCGTGCTCGTCGCGCTCCTGTGCGCGTGCTCGTCCACCCCCGCGCCCGCGCTCGGCGCGAAGTCCGCGCGACTGTCCGACGCCGAGCTCGAGGCCCGCAT
>JABFRZ010000596.1 GCA_013140785.1 Planctomycetota bacterium
GTTCACGCCGGCGGAGATCGAGGGCGTGGCGCGCCTCGCGCTCGAGCGCGACCTGTGGATCCTCTCGGACGAGATCTACCGCGCGCTGGTGTACGAGGGCGGCGAGGCCCTGAGCCCGGTCTCGCTTTCGAAGGAAGTGCGCGCGCGCACCGCGATCATCGACGGCGCCTCGAAGGCCTTCGCCATGACCGGCTACCGCATAGGCTTTCTGGCCGCGCCCGCGCCGCTGGCCGCGGCCGTGGCCAAGCTCCACAGCCAGACCACCGGCTCGCCCAACGCCGTCTCGCAGCACGCCTTCGAGGCCGCGCTGAAAACCCACCCGCCCGAGATGGAAGGGATGCGCCGCGCCTTCGCCGAGCGCCGCGATTTCCTGCTGGCGGGCCTGAAGCAGCTCGGGCTCCCGTGCTCCACGCCGCGCGGCGCCTTCTACGTCTTCCCCGACGTCTCGGCGCACCTCGACGGCCGTGGCTCGGTCGCCTTCTGCGAGGAGCTGCTCGAAGCCCAGAACCTCGTGCTCATCCCGGGCGCGGCCTTCGGCGTGGACACGCACGTGCGCCTCTCCTACGCAATCTCGCAGGAGATGATCTCCGAGGCCCTGCGACGCCTGGGCGTGTTCCTCGCCGCGCGCCGCGCCGCGGCCGGACGAGGCGCGCGCTAGCTGAGCTAGCTGCTAGGCCCAGGGCAGCCAGCCGGCGCGCTCGAAGAACCAGTAGAAGCCCGCCAGCGCCACCAGGACCGAGAGCGAGGCGCGCACGACGGGCGGCACCAGGCCTGGGGCAGGCGTCGCCTCCTCTGCCAGGTGTCGGCGCCGGAAGAGCAGCGCGAAGAGCAGCACGCAAACCAGTACGAGCACGAGCTGACCGGCCTCGACGCCCAGGTTGAAGCCGAACAACGCCGTGACGATCAGCGGCTCGCCCGCGAGCGCGTCGGCCAGGAAGCCCGCGAAGCCGAGGCCGTGCAAGAGGCCGAAGGCGAAGGCCTCGAGCCAGGGATCGCGCGCCGCGCGGCGCAGCAGGTTGTCGCAGGCGACGTAGGCGATCGAGAGCGCGATGGCGAGCTCCACGAAGCGCGACGGTACGTGCACGACGCCGAGGGCCGCGAGCGCCAACGAGAGCGAGTGCGCCAGGGTGAAGGCCGTGACCACGCCGACCAGCGAGCGCACGCGTCGCGCGGCAACCAGCAGAGCCAAGAGGAAGGCCTGGTGGTCGTAGCCGTGCAGGATGTGCTCGATTCCCAGGCGAAAGAAGAGCGCCAGGACCCCGGGGCGGCGCACGTGCGCGGGCTCGAAGCGCCAGCGCGTATCGTCGCCTCCGAAGGTGTGGGGCACGGCGGCGTCCTCGTTCCAGTTGAGCGTGGTGAAGTCCTGGTGCCAGGGATTGGTCTCGTGGAAGAGCCGCGACTCGACCACCAAGTGCTCGAGCGCTTCCGGAGCCTCGAACACGAGGCGCGCATCGACGCGTTGCAAGTCGAAGGCACCGAGCCCGGCGGGATCCTGCGGCGTCAGAGCCACGAGGCGGCCGGAGAGGAGCTCTTCGCGCCCATCCACGACTCGCGCGAGGCGCAGCCGCTCGAGCAAGTAGGTCTCGATCACAGGTTGCGAGGCCGCGCTCTCCTCAGCGTCGAGGATCCCATCGCGCACGCGCTCGAGTTCCGGCAAGACCTCGAGCAGGGACAGCGCCTGGAAGCCCAGCTCGACCGTCGCGACGGAGCCCGTGACCCGGATCTCGGTCCGGCTCAGCGAGTTCGGGTGGGCTCCCGACGCAGCGAGGAGCAGGGCAAGGGACGAGAGAAGCACGCGCGGTTGGCGAGTCTAGCGGCAAGGCCGTCCGGGCCAGCGACGGCGCCGGGTGAGGCGCGCGCTTCGCCCACATCGACAGCGCCGGCATCGACCCCACAGCGGCCGGCCGCCGGCCGTGCGCTACACGAAGTCTTCTTCTTCTTCTTCGACCCGCGCGAACGGCTCGAGCTCCAGGGGATCCGAGCCCGCCACTTCGATCTGCGCGCCGCAGTGAGCGCAGCCGAAGACTTCGCCGATGAGCATCCGGCCAACGAGACGCACTTCACCCCTACAGTCGGGACAGCGCGCGGTCTTGCTCATGAGTTGTGTCGTGGATTCCACTGAGATGCTTCCCCTCCTCGGGATCGGATCGAGTTCGCGGTCTGCGCTCGCCTCCTCGGACGGAGCGAGCCTCCTGCATGTTCCATCGGCGCATACCCCTACTTCGTGCCGCGGTTTCTCCCGCGCTTGGCGAAACCGAGCTCTGGCCGGCGGCCAGGGCCAACCGTTCGCTCAGATTGCGTCTTCGATTCGATAGACGCTCTTTGCGCCCGGAAACTCGCCCAAGGCCACCTCCTGGACCTTGCGCAGGAGGGCCGGATCCGAGCTGTCGGCGAAAACGTAGAACTTCCACAGATCGCGGTACGCGCGCTCGAGGTCGGCCAGGCGCGGCACCCGATCGGCGAAGGCAGAGAGCGGCCGAACGGTGCTCTCGCCCGGCCAGCGCACGTGGGTCTCGGCCTCCTTGAGCTGCATCCGCGCGGCAGGGCAATGGAGCATCACTTCCACGCGTTTTCCCGTCCCGAAATGCACGAGGTCGGCAATCCGCTCCTCGACCGCAGAACGCGCGGCACGCGCCTCGGGCGCGAAGTACCGAGCCACCAGGTCGTCCTGCACCGCACGGTTCTCGTAGCGCGGGAAGACGCACGCCCGCTTCGGAAGCCGCCGGTTCCGGAAGCGCTCGCACAGGCTCTGGATGCGGCGCGCGAGCTCGGGCTCGGCGGGCGCGGCGCGTTGCTCGAGCAACTCGAACAGCGACGCGTCGGTGCGGTCGTACAGGTCTTCCTCGCGTAGGAGCTCGTGCGCGATGGCGAGCTCCACCGCGCGCGCCACCAGCGCCCCCGAGGCCACCTTGGCGTGGTGGTAGTACACGCGCTCGGAGAAGTAGTAGCGCGCCTCGAGCAGGCGGATCGCCTCGGAGAGGATGTCCTCGCGCAGGAGCTCGCGCTTCGCCAGGTCGAGGTAGAGGTTGCCGCTGGCGCGATCGATCTTGAAGTACGAGGCCACGCGCGGATCGACACCGAGCTGGAGCCCGGTGAAGTAGGCGTCGCGCTGCAGGTAGTCGAGGATGTCCGAGCAGATCGTGTCGGAGAGGATCTGGCTCCAGTACGGGGGAACCGTCGGCTCGCCATGCGCGGGCTCGCGGTTCTTGGCGGCGAGCAGGGTGCTCAACACCTCCTTCCGCACGCCGAAGCGCTCCAAGCGGCGCCCGAGTTCACTCTCTGGCCCGAGCACCCGCCGGAAGCGCACACCCGAATCGTGGCGCTCGAAGAGCCCGGCCTGGTCCTCAATGTGGTGGCCGAAGGGGATGTGCGTGACGTCGTGCACCAGCGCCGCGATGCGCAGGATGCGCGCCTCGCGCTCGCTGACCCCGAGCGTGTCGCGCGGCTGCAGCTCGAAGTTGCGGTTGACGGCCTCGATCATCTTCTGGGTCATGTGCAGGACCCCGATCGAATGGTCGAAGCGCGTGTGCAGTGCGCCCGGATAGACGAGGTAGGCCGTGCCGAGCTGCTTCACGCCGCGCAGCCGCTGCATCTCGGGCGTGTCGAGCACCGCGAGCTCCTCGTGCGTGAGGTACACATCGCCGTGCACGGGATCGCGCAGGACGGAGAAACGCTTGGCGGAAGACATGGACGCCTTCGAGAGCGCGGCAGTCTACTGCGGACACGATCTCGCGAAGGCGCAGTCGGAAAGAGCCGGCGGGAGCTCCGGTCCGTGAGGACCTACCACCCCCGCCGGGTCGGGTGTATTCGGCCGGGCCTGGCTCGGGACGGGAGCCAGTCCCGGCGCGGGAGACGGATCTGGGCGTCACGTGCACGGCGCGCGGGTGGATCACCCGCGCGATCCCCGCGCGGCAAGCCACTGCGCGAAGAGCTCCTCCGCCACCGAGCCTCGATCTCGGGATTCAGACTTCACGGGCCCTCGCGATTCCAAGCGGTAGAATGCCAGCGTGGAAAAAGAGCGCAGGATCGTCCGCGACGGCCGCACCTGGACGATCGTCAGGGTGCCGCGCGCGGAGGCCGAGGAGCGCGACTTCGAGTTCTGGCAGCGGATGACGGCCGAGGAGCGTGTGCTGGCCGTCGCGGACTGCCTCCAGAGCTGCCTGAAGACCCAGGGGATCGATGAGATACCGCGACTACGAAGAGTTCATCGCCGCGTTGAACGCACACGACGTCCGCCATCTGATCGTGGGGGCGCACGCGGTGGCCTTCCACGCGACTCCACGGGCGACGAACCTGGACATCTACCTCGGTCCTGAGGAAGGGAACGCTACCCGCGCCCTGGCCGCGTTGCGTGCGTTCTTCGGAGGAGCCGATCTGGAGTACTCGGTCGCGAACCTGACCGACCCGAACATGGTCATACAGCTCGGCGTGGCGCCCGTGCGCATCGACCTCTTGACGAGCCTCGATGGAGTATCGTCCTTCGACGAGGCCTGGGACCGGCGCGTGGACGCAGGGTACGGTCCGGTCGCTGCGCATTACCTCGGGCTAGAAGATCTCATCGCCGCGAAGGAGGCCGCCGGCCGCCCTCAGGATCGCGCCGACGTCGCCTCGCTGAGCAAGAAACGGGCGAAGAAGAAGGACTGAACGGCGCATGCCGGCGCCCGCTCGCCTCGATCTGTTGCTGCCGCTGCCGCGCAAGGTGGAGCTGAGACCGGGAGCGTTCGAGCTGAGCGGGGCGCTCGTCTTGAGTCCGCCTCCGGGGTTCAAGTCGCCAGCGTTGGAGAGGTTGCGTGCCGAGCTGGAGCGACGAGAAATCGCGTTGGGATTCGGTCCGCGCACGATCGAGCTGGTGCTCGACGGGCGCTCCGGTCATCCGCGCGAGGGTTACGGACTGACGATCGAACCCCAGCGGGTACGTGTGATCGCGAGCAAGGGCATCGGGCTGAACCACGGCCTCCGCACGCTCACGCAGCTCGTGCGAGTGGCCGAGAAGGATTGGATCACGACCGGGCCGCTGCAAGAACCGGGCGCGTTCGCGCTACCGGCCCTGGCGATCGAGGACTCACCCGCGTTCGAGCGCCGCGGCGTGATGCTCGATGTCTCGCGCGACCGCGTACCGCGCATGGACTACCTGTTCCGGCTCGTCGAGCTCCTCGCCGAGTGGAAGCTGAACGAGCTGCAGCTCTACTTCGAGCACGCCTTCGCCTACCGCGAGCACGAGCTCGTCTGGCGCGGCGTCGATCCCTTCACGCACGACGAGATCCGCGCCCTCGACCGCCACTGCGCCGCGCACGGGATCGAGCTCGTCCCGAACCAGCAGAGCTTCGGGCACCTGCACCACTGGCTGAAGCACGAGCGCTACCGGCACTTGGCCGAGGTGCCCGAGGGCATCGTGCATCCGTTCCTCGGCGCGGGCGAGACGAGACCGGAGCCCTTCAGCCTCTGCCCGACCGATCCGCGCAGCCTCGAGTTCCTCGCCGGCCTCTACGACGAGCTCCTGCCGTGCTTCACGAGCGGCGACTTCAACGTTGGACTCGACGAAACGATCGACCTAGGGCCCGGCCGCTCGGCCGCCGCGCTCCGCGCGCAGGGCGTCGGGCGCGTCTACCTCGACTTCCTGAAGTCGGTGCACGGCCTCGTCAGCGCGCGCGGGAAGCGCATGCAGTTCTGGGCCGACATCCTGCTCAACCACCCGGAGCTCGTGCCCGAGGTTCCGAAGGACGCCGTCGCGTGTCTGTGGGGCTACGAGGCCGATCATCCGTTCGAGCAGCAGACGAGGACGCTCGCCGACGCCGGCCTCCCCTTCTACGTCTGCCCCGGCACGAGCTCGTGGCTGTCGATCGGCGGCCGGTTGGAGAACATGCTCGCGAACGTGCGTTCGGCGGCGGAATGGGGTGCCGCGCGTGGCGCGAAGGGCCTGTTGATCACCGACTGGGGCGACCGCGGGCACCTTCAGCCGCCGTGCGTGAGCTGGCCGGGCTTCATGACGGCGGCGGATCACGCCTGGAACCCGACCGGAGCAGCGCACGACGCGGATCACGGGACCGGACGCCTAGCGTCACAGATGGACTTGCACGTCTTCGAATGCGGTTCGCCCGGCATCGGAGTTGGCGCACTGGAGCTCGCCCACGTCGCACAGAGTTGCGGAGTGAGCGTTCGCAACGCCTCGGCGCTGTCGATGCTGCTCACGAAGTTCGACCAGCCGTTTCCGCCGCCCGAGCTGGCCAGCCTCAGCCTCGCCGGTCTGCGCCGGGCCGAGAGCTTCTGTACCGGCGCCGCCCTGTGGTCGTGCGTACCTCGCTCTCCCGACGGTGTCCTGGCCCGGCGAGAGCTTGCTTGGGTCGCGAGGACCTTGAACTTCGCCTGCACGCTGGGGGAGTGGCGCGTCGAAGCCGGCCGTGGTCGCACTCTCGAGGACCTGGAAGACCATCGACGCGCGGGGCTCGCAGCAGTGCTCGAGCCTCTCCTCGCCGAGCACCGCTCCCTCTGGCTCGAACGCTCGCGCCCCGGCGGCCTCGATCGGTCCGCGCGCTGGCTCGAGCGCATCCTCGCGGCGCTGCGCACCTGATCGAATTCGATTCAGCCGGCCTCGCCGAGCACGACGGTCTCCACCGCCAGCGCCCCACCCTTGCCGCGCGGGTGATACCCGAGGAGCTCCACCCCGATCACCCGCCCACCGGAGTCCTTCATCAGCACGAGCTCCTCGGCCGTCTCCTCGCACACATCTTCCTTCTCCGGATCGTCGAACCAGATCGTGAGCGTGTGCCCGGCGGGATCGTAGATCAGCTTGATCGGGTCCATACGGTGACTCCCGCCTTGATCGTGTCCGTGGGGTAGGCCGTGATCAGGAAGCCTCGCCCGTCCAGACGACGTGCGACCGCGCAAAGCCAGCGTGAGCCCTCACTTCGATAGAACAGGTACACGGAGAGGTCCTTCCGGCTGCGCCGCACCTGCTCGGGGTCGGCCAGGACCTGGATGATATCCGCACGACGCCCCCGCATCGTCGGGTGCTTGCTTCCAACGAGGAACTCCCAGTAGGCACGCGTGGTCCTCACCTGGAAACCGAGTGGTGTCTCGACCTCGAAGAAGTACTCCCGGGCCATGCGCCCAGGACCTGTTCGCCTCGGGGAGGTGGCGCCCTTTCCCAAAGAATCTCAGGTGCTGGCCCGTTCGCGTGGTGGACGGTCGGAAAGAGGCGCGCGCTCACCTCACCTCATTTCACTTCCCGAAGATCCACTTCCCCCACAGGCCCTGCACCGTGACCTTCTCGCCCAGCCCGAAGCCCGACTGCTCGAGCGCCAGCAGGATCTGGCCGCGGTGATGCGACTCGTGCGCCACGAGGTAGCCCAGCCAGCGCACGGGTGACTTGCCGAAGAGGCGAATGCGTGCTTCCTTGCGCAGGGCCTTGGCGAGTAGCTCCTCGACGCGCTTCCCGGAGTCCTTCAGCGACGCCTGGAGCTCCTTCTTCTTGGGTCGCTCGCCCTTCGAGCTCGTGGGCAGGTCGGGGCGCGCGCCGGTCGCATGGAAGTGGAGCCAGCCGACGCGGTTGCGGTTCACGTGCGCGAACTGGCGCGCGACGTCGCGGCCCTTGCCTTCGCGGCCCTCAGCGCCCGTGGGCAGCGCGCCGAGGTGCTTCTCGGGGATGCGTTGCAGCAGGTAGACGAGGATCTGCTGGTGGCGCTTCCAGGTCGCGAGGACCTCGCGCGCGAGGGGGTCGGTCTTCGTGGGACTCATGGAAAGGGAGTCTGGGCCCCGGGCGCCGAACTAGCCAGGGCGGCAGCGGCAGGGCAAGGTGGTGAATCCGGCCGGTCATCCGGCGCGAGATTCCATGGAAAGAGCGAAGGACCCCACGCTCGCCGAGCACGAAGGCCCCGTGCAGCTCCCGTCCGGCTCGCCCGACCTGGCCACGCGCGACGCCGTCCTGGCCGGCGACCGTGACGCGGCCGAGGGCTTCTTCCGCCTCCACCTCGGCTCGCTCTACGAGTTCGTGCACTACCGCGTCGGCGGCAACCGCGCGGTGGCCGAGGACCTGGTGCAGGACACCTTCCTGACCGCGCTCGAGCGGCTGGCGGCCTTCGACGGGCGCGCCAGCCTGCACACCTGGCTGTGCGGCATCGCCAAGAACAAGATCCGCGCCCAGCGGCGGCGCCGGCGGCCGGTGCTGATCGAGGACGTGCTGGCCGAGGCCGACCCCGAGATCGAGGCCATCCTGATGGCGGTCGATCGCGAGCCGCTGCCGGACGGCGTGCTCGAGCGCGAGGAGACGAAGGAGCTCGTAGGCGCGACGCTCTCGTCGCTAACGCCGGACTATCGCGACGCGCTGCTCGCGAAGTACGTCGAGGAGCTGTCCACGGCCGAGATCGCCGCGCGCACCGGCAAGCATGAAAAGGCCGCCGAATCGACGCTGCAGCGCGCGCGCACGGCCTTCGGCAGGGTCTTCACGCTGCTCGCGAAGAAGCGGGGAGGGTACGCGTGAGAGCGGACGTCCTCGAGCGCAACGTGCGCCTCTTGCTGCAGAGGAGCTACGT
>JABFRZ010000094.1 GCA_013140785.1 Planctomycetota bacterium
CCTCCTCCCGGCGCCTCGGGAGCGGGAGTGGTGGGCGTGTTCGGGTTGCCTGCGATGATCGCCTCGCCCACTGCGCCGGGGATGGCGTGCGAACCTCCACCGCCGGAAGCGGCCGGAACGATGTACTGGCAAAACTGGAGCCTGTCGGGCTGGAGTCCGCCCACGTCGAGCTCGTTCTGCGGCATGTGCAGGTTCGGGTTCAGGGCCGTGGGCTGGGGCCAGCCGAGGCCGCCCGAGCCGCCGCCGAGAAGGGTGGGCGAGGGATCGACGGTGCTCGGGAAGGGGACTCCGATCCCTGCCTTGCCATTGACGTGGAGGTAGGTCGCCGGATCGAGCACGTTCGAGGGCCCGACAAGAGGGTTGGGCACCCCACCGATGGGCAGCCCGTTGAAGAGGCCGGTGAAGGCAGCCCCGTCCGGCCGGCTGCCGCCGTCGCCGCCAACGCCGCCGTTCGGACCCGACGCTCCGCCAAAGCCACCCGCGAGTGCCGAGGAGTCCTGCAAGAGTCCGCCGGTTCCAGAGACGTCGATCAGGCCTTGGATCGCCGCTTCGCCGCGCACGAACACGCGCGCCGGATTCGTGCCCTTGAAGCGCAGCAATCCGCCGGATTCCACGCGCAGGCGCGCGAACTCGAAAACCCCGTTCGTGATCTCCAGGCTGGCCGGTCGATCGATGATGTTCGTGGGATTGAAGACCTCGCTCGAGAGGGCGGAGAAGTCCTCGGAATCTGTGTTGAGCTCCACGATGGTTCCCGGTGCCACCACCAGATCCCCCAGGCGCCCCGAGCCGCCGCCGATTCCGGGCGCGGCGAAGCCGTTGCCCCACGGGCTCCCGGTGCGCTGGACGTCCTCGATGGCCGAGCCGTTGAACGCCTCGCTGAACACCAGCGGGTCAAGGGCGATTTGCTCCGGCGTGAAGGCGACTACGCCAGCGTTGATCAGGGGCAGGCCACCGATGTCGGCGATCTGCGGCGACAGATCGAGCACGATCTTGCGCAAGTCGATGGGGCCGGCCCCGGCCGAGGGCAGGCTCCGCGAGGGCGTGAAGATCACGGATGACTGCAGGTTGGCTTGGTCGATCGTGACCTCGAACGTGCCCGTGATCTGGACGCGGTCGCCGGTGTCGGACAGATCGCCGTTGGCGTCCACGAAGACGCGGATGAAGCTCGAAGTGTTGGTCACCGGATTGGCGAGCGTGCCTGGATTCATCACGTCGTCGAACGCCATCCGCAGCGAAGTCCCGCGGAACACGTTGGTCGCGCCCTGGGCCGGGACGTTGAAGACGAACGCGTTGGGCTCCCCGTTCGCGTCGTATCCGGCGACCTGATCGATGGTGACGAAGACGCGCGGACGGCCGGGCTTTGGATCGGAGAGTCCCCCCGCGACCAGCGTGCAGTTCAGCCTGGTCGTGTTGGGCGTGCCGACTCGGTTGCGAATGAAGGGGCCGAGATCGGACCCCCCGTGGGCAGGAAGCACCAGGGCGTACGACTTGCCCTCGGTCAGGCCGAAGCTCGGATTCCCGCTCGAGTCGAAGGTGACCTGCGGCCGGTAGACCACGGTCCTGGCGTCGTTCGGATCGAGCGAAAAGGTCCCGGCCGGCGTCCTGCCGCCGATCTCGGTCAACTGGAAAGAGTTGTGCGTGACCGAGATCTCATCCACCTCGCTCGAGAAGGTGACCCGGATCTCCTGGTTCATGGTGACGTTGGTGACCCCGCAACGGACCTGCGTGTCCGAGCCCGCCGTGTCGCTGCACGCGAGGGAGCAGGTCTGGATGGTCATGCCCGAGCCGCCCCCGCCACCGGCCGAGCAGCCAGCGATCCCCGCCGAACTCGCGGCCACGACAACGAGGAGGACGAAGCGACCCCAGTCAGGACGGAGGAGCTCGATCATGGGCAATTGGAGAGCGGCAATTCGATTGGCGATGGGGCGCGAGGGGCAGGGGGACCCCCTGCAGCAAACCCCGAGAGAGGCGCACTATAGAGGCCCTGGGCGAAGAATCGCCAGGGTCGCAGGCCGTGGGGCACGCTGTCTATACAAACGATGTGCCCCGGGTAACGTCGCGCGAAGGTCGCAGGGCACCAGGACGACAGGCCGCGCTCTGCGTGAACGAGCGCTCTCGCACGTCCATTCTGCGCGCCGGCAGGGTAGAAAGGCTGCCTGTGCGAAACGGCACGTCGGTCGCAGATCGCTCCCCATGAACTTTCTTCGCCTCGCTCCGCCCCGCCTGCGAACGCGGCCGGGCGCGTTCCTCGCGCTGCTTCTCGGCCTGGCAACCGGGCTCTCGTCCTGCGATCGCTCCGCCCCGAGTCCCATGGCGGCGCCCGACCCCGCGCGCGAGATCCGCGAGCTGATCACCGCCTTGACGCCCCCGCCGGCAACCGCGATCCCGGTCCTGAAGAGCGAGTTCTTCTCCAACAAGAAGGCCGCGCTCGAGCGCCTGCGGCTCGCGAGCCCAGCACACGGGCTCGAAGCCCTGCGCGTGTACCGCGAGGAACGCCCGACCCTGCCGGAAGTCCAGAGCGGCCTGCTGGACATCGCGGCCCACACCAACCCACCGGCGACCGAGGAGCTGCTCGTGAAGCTGACGACCACCTTCGGCGAGGACCTCTATGTCCGCAAGCAAGCCGCCAAGCTGCTCGGCAAGAGCGCGCCGATCCGAGCCATCGACGTGATCGAGCCGATCCTGCGCGGGAAGTTCGACGACCGCACCTATCCGCCGGAGGAGAGCCTGCTCGAGGCTTGGTTGACCGCCCACGAGACGCTCGAGCTCGATCCCGTTCCGCTGCTCGCGCTGGTCGCGACGGACATCAAGCGCCCCATGGACGTGCGTCACGCGGCCACCAAGGCCCTCGGCCGGCATCCCTCGCCGCTCAGCCGCCAAGCCCTCGAGACGATTTTGGTGGAGTCGAGCGGCAACGGCTACATCCGCCGGCTCGCGCTGCAGGCCCTGAGCGCCAGCCTCCCGCGCGAGGAGTTCTGCGCGCTGGCCCTGAAGGTCCAAGACCGCGAGGCCGACACCGAGTTCGTGATGGTGCTCGAGGATCACCTCGTCAAGAGCTGTCGCTGAGCGAGATCGTCGCGTCCCGATGATCACCGACAGCCACGCGCACCTCTACTGGAAGAGCTTCGACGAGGATCGCGCCGCCGTGCTGGCGCGCGCGCGCGCGGCGGGCGTCACGCGCATGGTGGTGGTCGGGACCAACCTGGAGAGCTCGCGCGCGGCCTTCGCGCTGTGCGCGGAGGAGCCCGGCCTCTTCCCCACCGCGGGGATCCATCCGCAAGACGCCGCCGCCGCGACGCCGGTCGCGCGCGCCGAAGTCGAAGCCCTGTGCCGCCGTCCGGAGTGCGTCGGCGTGGGCGAGGCCGGGCTCGACTGGTTCAAGAACCTCTCGCCGCGCGCCGCGCAGCTCGACGCCTTCCTGTGGCAGCTCGAGCTCGCGCGTGAGCTCGACAAGCCGGTCGTGATCCACTGCCGCGACGCGCACGCGGACACCGAGCGTTGTCTCGCGCAGTTCCCAGGCGTGCGCGGCGTGATGCACTGCTACTCGATGGGACCCGCGGAGCTCGCGCCCTACCTCGCGGCCGGGCTCTTCATCTCGTTCTCGGGCGTGGTGACCTACCCGAAGAACGAAGCGAACCGCGCGGCCGCGGCCGCGGTGCCGCTCGAACGTCTCTTGGTCGAGACCGATTGCCCCTACCTCGCGCCGCAAGGGAAGCGCGGCAAGCGCAACGAGCCGGCCTTCGTGCTGACGGTGCTGGAGGAGCTCGCGCGCGTGCGCGGAACGAGCGTGGCCGAGCTCGCGCACGCGACCAGCCTCAACGCCGCGCGACTGTTCGTCCTGCCGGTGTGATGTTTCTCATCCGCGGAGAACGGCCAGTTTCGGCTGGAGGCTCTCGCCAGTGCAAGGTAGGCTCCGCGCGGGAGCGCAGCCGGAAGCCTCGTAAGCAACAGCCTCCGTCGCGCGTGCGACGGGTTGCTCGTCGAGCGGTGTCAGACGCTCGCTTTTGAAGGAGGACTTGCGTGGACGGACTGTCTCGCTTTCTACTCGGCTCCTTGGGGCTCATCGTCGGCTCGTTCGTACCGCTGTCGGTCGCGAACGGCCAGGGCGGGGGGGTCGGCCAGCAGCAACCCAAGGACAGATTTGCGGTCATCCAGACCACAGCTTCGCCGGTGACTCTCGACGGCGGAGTGACCTACACCCAAGACTTCACTGCCGCCAACTTGTCCAACTTCAAGGCGGCGATCTTCGAAATGTCGGGCGCGACGAGCTCTGGAACCGTCATCGGCCACGGAAGGGTCAGCATCGGCTTCTGCGACAGCGCCGGGAATCAAGCCTTTCGCGCCGGCCGGAGTCGGGATGGCTTCACCTACCAAGATACCGCGAGCCATAAGGCACCAGCTGCCGTGATCGGCATTTCGGACGACAACGGGCCTCAGTATCGGGCCCGCGCGTCCTTTCACTCGGTGATCCCCAATGGTGTCCGCCTGCGATGGACCCGCACGATCTCCGGTGACACATCACCAACGAGCATCGAGCCCTATCAAGTCACCTGCTTACTGATCGGAGGAACGAACCAGACGAAGGCATTCGTCGGAGCGGATGGAAACTGCTGTCCTGGCTCCAGCACCGTCACCACACCGAACTTCCAGGCCGACCTGTACGTCTTCGTGGGCTTCATCGGTCCCATCAACACAGATGACGTCACCTCCCACGACTTCTTCTCCCTCGGCTTCGCCGCGCGCCAAACGGGCATTCCCCAAGCCGCAACCTCCCACCTCTACCCAGATGATGCCCTCGGTCCCCCCTTCGCACCTGCGCAGCTCTCGGAGTCCTTCTCAATGGTCCGGGACAACAGGGTTGCTTCCATCCGGAACATCTCGAGCGGCACCGAGCACAACGCCGAGGTGACTGCTTTCACCTCGACGGGGTTTACCTGGACGTGCAACGACGGCATTAGCTTCTACTACCTCGGCCTCAAGTTCGCCGATTCATTGACAGCTTCGGTGACGGTCGAAAGCCTTCCGACGACCCCGGGGACGCATACTTTCACAGGGCTGGGCTTGAAGCCCCAGATCGTTTTGACCGGTTCCAGCCTGGTCACCACGACGAACGTGTTCGTGGGCACACCCGCGGGGGTGGAGCCCACGTCCGGCGCCCAGGGGTACTCGATCTTTTCGTCCGCCAACGAAGGCGCGTGCTCCGTTTCGAATGCGGACGGGCTTCTGCTCGGCAATGACCTGCTCGCGGGTGAAGAGCCCTCGGTTGCGAAGAGCTATGCTGGGGGGCGTGCGCTGCTCCTGCTTCCTAACAACCCCGGGACGACAAGCAGCCCGGAGGTGGAAGCCACCTTCTCGGCGATGAACAGCAGCGGCTTCACCCTGGACTTCCTGAACCCCGGGGCAGGCCGGATGATCGTCCTCGGCATCGAGAGCTTCCCACCCTCGCCCTGAGTCCCCCTCTCCAAAGTCTCAAAGTCTCTAGAAAGACACGCGGGGCGTCGCCGATCGCTCGGCGACGCCCCGCGCAAGAATCAGACGAGGGTCAGGCCTAGTTGCCGACGATCGTCCAGACGTTGCCGTCTTCCGGGGTCAAGCCCTGAGCCGTGATGCCGAGGTTGGCACCCATGCCGGTCAGCGCACCCGTGGAGTCGAACGCCGCATCGTAGGCCGGCACGGAGTTCAGACCCGAGTAGAGGACAGCAGTCTGTGCCGCTCCCGTGTTGTTGAGCGTCTGGAGCAGGTCGCCTTCTTGGTTGATGAAAAAGGCGCGGTTGCCCGTGGACTCGGGCTCGACCGGCCACGCGTAGCAGCACCACAAGATCTCGCAGTTGTTCGAGTCCGGGAAGGCCGCGCCCGCGCTGCCGCCCACACCCACCGCGCCGTCTTCCGGAACGGCAATGATGTCGCCCGCGTTGTTGACGTCGGGCAGGTAGATCTTGTAGTAGTAGCCGGAGCGCGCGACGACACACTCGGCGCCGCCGTCCTGGAGCACGTCACCGAAGGCCGTGGGCAGAATGGCCGGGTCTAGGAGCGCCAGCGGGTCCCACCCAGGCGCACCCACGCCACCGCCCGCGTCCTGGTAAATGCGCATGCCGGCCGTGCCGGCCATCTCGCCGAAGTACCCATACTCGCCGCCGCCGTCCGCGTCGGTGTCGATCGCGCACGAGGACTGGAGCTGGGCCTGGGCGGAAGCGATCGAGCGGAGCGTCGCGATGGCAGCGTTCTCGTTTGCCGAGATCCGAGCGCTCATGAGCTTCGGAATGGCGATCGATGCGATGATCGCGATGATGGCCACGACGATCATCAATTCGATGAGCGTGAAGCCAGAGTTTCTCTTGGTGTTCATACGTTCCTCAGGTTGTCTGTCCGTTGCCTTGGCTCCGCCCGTGGACAGTGCGGGTCGGTGGTCGTTCGCCTGGACGCCGGAGGGACTTCCCCACCCTGCGATCGCAGCGTGAGTGATATCGGCCTCGCGTCCGGGGGCTCTTGAGGCGCGCCTGAACAATTCCGGTACGCGAGGAGGAGAAGAGAAGGCGCACCGCGGAGGCGCGGTGGGCGCGGAGGCAGAGGAGGTGGGAAGAAAAAGAGAGAAGGGAAGAGAGCCCGGAACTCTCTTCCCCTTCGCAGATCTCCGCGCTCTCCGCGTCTCCGCGGTGCGTTCTCTCTTCCTCTATTTGGCCGAGAGCTCGCCGATGATGTTCAGGATCGGCAGGAAGACCGACAGGATCACGACGCCCACGATGCCGCCCATGAAGCAGATCAGGAGCGGCTCGATCAGGCTGGTCAGCGCCTTGATCGCGGCCTTGACCTGGCTGTCGTAGAACTCGGCGATCTTCTCGAGCAAGGCCTCCAAGGCGCCGGACTTCTCGCCGATCGCGATCATGCGCACGACCATCGGCGGGAAGACCTTCGACTTCGAGAGCGGCTCGGACAGCATGTTGCCGTTGCGCACGCTGTCGCGCGAGGCCAGCACCACGTCCGAGATCACCTGGTTGCCGGCGGTCGCGGCCACGATGTCGAGCGTGGCCATGATCGGCACGCCCGAACGCACCAGGGTCGAGAAGGTGCGTGAGAAGCGCGCCAGACACACCTTGCGCGTGAGCGGACCGAAGACCGGCACCCTCAGGGCCACGTGGTCGAGCAAGAGCGCGCCCTTGGGCGTCTTCTTCAGCACCATGAAGCCGGCCACCAGCCCGGCCATGCCGACGAAGACCAGGTACCACTTCGTGCGCAGCCAGTCGGAGATCGCCAGCGTGGTCTTGGTCAATGCCGGCAGCTCGGCGCCCAGGCCGTCGAACACTTCCTTGAAGCCAGGCACGACCCCGATCATCAGGAAGGCCGTGATCGAGAGCACCAGCACCAGCGAGATGACCGGGTAGGTCATGGCCGAGCGGATCTCGCGCTTCAGCTCCTCACTGGCCTCGACGTAGTCGGCCAAGCGCTGCAGGATCACGTCCATCTGGCCCGAGGCCTCGCCGGCCGTGACCATGCTGACGTACAGCGGCGAGAAGGCCTTCGGGCACGAGCTCATGGCCGCGGAGAGGTCCGAGCCGCCGCGCAGGCTAGAGGCGAGGCGCTTGCAGGTGGCCTTCATGCCGGGCGTCTCGGCCTGCTCGGCCAGGACCTCGATCGCCTCCATGAGCGAGATGCCGGCGCTGATCATGGTCGAGAGCTGGCGCGTGAAGATCACCAGCTCGGTCTTGGTGGCGCTGGGCTTCTTCGAGAACAACCCGCCGAGGCCGCCGCCTCCGCCGCTGCCGCCCGAGCTCGAGCCGGAGGTCTTGGCCTCGGCCTTGGGTGCCTTGCCGCCCTCCTCGACCTTGAGGATGATCAGCTCGCGGCCGCGCAGCTGGTTGACCGCCTCGTTGCGATCGCTCGCCTGGATCGTGCCTTGGACCGTCTTGCCGGACTTGTCCTTGGCTGCGTACTGGAAGTTGGCCACCGTTGTCGTCCTCGTTTCGTCTCTGATTCGTCGGGGGGAGCGGGGGCTAGTCCCCCATCGTGATTCGCAGGGTCTCTTCCAGGGACGTCTTGCCGCGCATGGCGTTGAGCACGCCGATGCGCCGCAGGGTGAGCATCCCTTCCTCGAGACCCTTGTGCTTCAACTCCGCCACCGATCGACCCTCGACGACCATGCGCTTGAGGTCGTGCGAGAGCGGCAGCGTCTCGAGCAGCGCCATGCGCCCGCGGTAGCCGCTCTTGCAGCGCGGGCAGCCGGCCACGTTGGGGCCGTAGAGCTGCAGGTCGGCGAGCTCGGTCTCGACCAGGCCGATGGCCTCGAGCTCCTTGCGCGGCACGTCCACCTGGACGCGGCAGTGCTCGCACAGCTTGCGCACCAGCCGTTGGGCCGCCACCAGGATCACCGAGCTCGACACGAGGTACGGGTCGATGCCCATGTCCACCAGGCGCGTCACGGCCTGCACGGCGTCGTTGGTGTGCAGGGTCGAGAGCACCAGGTGGCCCGTGAGCGCGGCCTTGACGGCGATCTCGGCCGTTTCCTTGTCGCGGATCTCGCCCACCAGGATGAC
>JABFRZ010000258.1 GCA_013140785.1 Planctomycetota bacterium
ATGCCCAGCGCTCCGACCGGCTGCGCGTCGCGGAGCAGCGGCACGACGAGCGAGCCCGCCAGGCCGGTCGCGCGCGCGCCGGGGCGCACGTCGCCGCTCGTGTCGGTCTGCAGGTTGCATGCTGTCACCGGCGCTCTGCGCTCGACCGCGAGCCCCGCCATGCCCTTGCCCACCGGGATGAGGCGGATGAGCGCGAGCACGGGCGCGGGCATGCCGGGCGAATGCGCGCGCAGGTGGAGCTGCGCGCCCGCGAGGCTGTGGATCGTGCCCGACTCGGCCCGGAAGTGCGCGAGGGTCAGAGCCAGGGCCGCCTCGAAAGCGTCGGGCAGGGAGGCGAGCGCGGCCAGGCGCGCGAGAAAAGCTGCGTCGGAGGGGGAGTGCGCGCTCACGTTCGGATTCTAGCAGCCGTCGGAGTAGTCCCTGCTGCGGCTTCGCGCTCTGCGCCGATGCAGCGTCGTGCAAGGAAAGCCATGCTCAGTGGCCAGGAAGGCCACCTCCGCTGTCTTTCCGTCGCGCTCCTTGCCTCGCCGCAGAGCGCCTTGCCTCGCGACGGGACTACTCCGACAGATGCGCTAGCGCTCTTCAGGAGCCCCGGCCCCGTGCGCGCGGAGCCACTCGCCGAGCGCGCGCGCCACGACCGCGTTGCCGAGCGCCGAGAGGTGCCCGCCCTCGTAGAGGCGCTGCACGCCGTGCTCGCCGGGTTCCGCGCGCGCGCGCTCGACCAGCGGCTCGATCAGGTCGAGGAACGGGAGCCCGCGCCGCTCGAGCTCGGCGTACAGCTCGAGCCAGTAGGGCCGGCCGGTGAGCGCGTAGCGGGTCAGATCCTCCTTGGCCGGGAACACGAGCACCGGAGCCAGGCGCGCGCCGTCGGCCAGGACCTCGCGCTGGAAGTGCTCGAGCAGCGCCAGCGTGACGCGGAAGGGTTCGCCCGCGGGCTCGCGCCACAGGCGCGCCGGAGTGCGTTCGCGGTACGCGAGGTAGCCCGCAGAGAGGCGCACGAACGCGGAGAGCTTGCCGCTCGGGACGGTCGGGCGGCCGAGCCAGTACTCGTGCTCGGCGACGTGTTCCAGCACGGAGCCGTCGAGGATCGCCGCCAGCAGCTCGGCGCGCGTCGCGTAGGGCTGCGGCACGAGCACGGGCGCGCCGCCCGCGTCCAGCACGAAGCGCGGCTTGGTCACGCACACGCCCGTGCGCGTGGCCCACAGCGGACGATAGCGGTTCACGTTGCGTCCGATGTTCTCGAGCATCAGCCCGATGCACACGACCTCGGCCCCGAGTCCGCGCCCGACGCGCCGGTAGCGCAGCCAGGCCTGGTCGGTGCCGTAGCCGCTGACGCCGAAGTTGAGCACTTCGAGCCCGGACTCCAAGGCCTCGAGCTGGGCCTGGAACGAGTCTTCCGCCCCGACCTCGTCGCAGAAGGTGAAGGAGTCGCCGAAGGTCAGCACGCGGCGCGTGCCGGCGAGCGGCGCCGGACCGTACTCGCGCGGGCCGCGCGCGCCGAGCGCGTTGATCCTGTAGCGTCCGTCCTCCGAGACGCTGGAGGGCCGCCAGTTCCAGCCGAGCTCGCGGTCGAAGGCCCAGTTGCCAGCCGGCTCGGCGCCCATTTTCTCCAGCGTCGCGAGCTGGTTGGGGTGGGTGCGCGCGCCGAAGGGCGGCAGCGGTCGGTTGAAGAAGACCCCGTCGCGGATCAGGAACAGCGAGGTGGCGATGTCCGCCAGGAGCGCGAGACACAGGGCGAGGACGATGCGCTTCGGCTTCAGGGCGGCCAAGGTCCGCAGAAGGTCAACATACCTGTCCGGAGTCGGCAAGCCGGCGCCCGCGCGGCGTGCGCGGGTCGCCAGCAGTGGGAGAGCTCCTCGCTGGCTGCTAGTGTCCCGTCCCACAAGCATAGAGAACGATCCGCCGCGCTGGATCAACGCTGGCGGCGTTCTCGATACTTGTGAGACGGGACACTAGGCTGCGCGCCATCCATGGAGCGCGCGCCTCTGCCGGCCCTCTCGGTCGAGGAGCTCGGCCGCAACTACGACGGGACCCGCGCGCTGGCGGGGCTCTCCTTCAGCGTGCAGGCGGGCGAGATCGTCGGCCTGGTCGGCCCGAACGGCGCCGGCAAGACCACCGCGCTGCGCTCGATCGCGGGCATCCTGCCGATTCAGGAGGGCCGGGTGCTCGTGTGCGGCCACGACCTCGCGCGCGAGGAAGTCGCGGCCAAGCGCGCACTCGCCTGGGTCTCGGACGATCCCCAGCCCTTCGACGCGCTCACGGTCGAGGAGCACCTCGAGTTCACGGCCGCGCTGTACGGCCTGGCGGACTGGCGCGCGCGCGCCGAGACCCTGCTGGTGTCGTTCGAGCTCTTCGAGAAGAAGGAGGCGCTGGGCGGGGAGCTCTCGCGCGGCATGCGTCAGAAGCTCGCCTGTGCGCAGGCCTGGCTGCCGAACCCGCGCCTGATGCTGCTGGACGAGCCCTTGTCGGGCCTGGATCCGCGCGGCATCCGCGCGGCGCGCGAGGCCATCCGCGCGCTGGCCGCGGCCGGCACGGCGGTCTTGCTCTCCTCGCACCAACTCGAGCTGATCGAGGCCCTGGCGGATCGCATCCTGATCCTCGACCGCGGCGCGCGCGTGTTCCTCGGCACGCTGG
The DNA here is from genome assembly GCA_013140785.1 of Planctomycetota bacterium. Classification (GTDB taxonomy): domain Bacteria; phylum Planctomycetota; class UBA1135; order UBA1135; genus JABFRZ01. The sequence goes on from JABFRZ010000258.1 coordinate 2,635, forward strand.
CGGAGGCGCGCATCCTCACGGGCACCGCCGGGACGAGCCTCGAGG
>JABFRZ010000177.1 GCA_013140785.1 Planctomycetota bacterium
CGCCACTCCGGCCAGCACCTTGCGCGACACGACCCAGGCCTTGAGCTCGGTCATGGCGCCCTCGTCGAGCGGTGGGACCACCCGGTAGAGCTCCTCGGCCACCACCAGGTCCAGCACGGTGTCGCCCAGGAACTCCATGCGCTCGTTGTCCTCGCTGGCGCCGGTCGAGGCGTGGGTCAGGGCCAGCTCGAGCAAGCGCTCGTCCTTGAAAGCGTGGGGGAGGCTCATGGCGCCCGCGGAAGTTCCGGAATCCTCGGAGGTTCGGAGGGCCGCGAAGCACGGAATGATATCGGCGCTGGGGCGGGCCCGTCGCTCTCGGCCCGTCTCCTCTCCCCTCTGTTCCACATGACTGCATCCCAAGCGCGCGAACTCGTGATCGAGGTGCGCGGTCTCGAGCGTCGCTTCGGCGAGCGCCGCGCCGTGTCCGCGCTCGACCTCGAGCTGCGTGCCGGCGAATGCCTCGGCCTCCTGGGCCCGAACGGCGCCGGCAAGTCAACCACCGTGCGCATCCTGGCCACGCTGCTCGGCGCGAGCAGCGGCAGCGTGCGCGTGCTCGGACTCGATCCGTTGCGCGACGCCGAGCGCCTGCGCGCGCGCATCGGCGTGGTGCCGCAGGAGCTCGCGCTGTACGAGCACCTGAGCGCGCGCGAGAACCTGGAGTTCTTCGCGGTGCTACAGGGCCTGAGCGGGACCATGCTGGCCGACGCCGTGCAGCAGGGCCTGGCCCTCGCCGGTCTGGCCGAGCGCGCGCGCGACCGCGTCAAGACCTTCAGCGGCGGCATGAAGCGGCGCCTGAACATCGCGCTCGCGCTGGTGCACGGCCCCGAGCTCGTGTTCCTCGACGAGCCCACGGTCGGGATCGACCCGCAGTCGCGCGAGCGCGTCTACGAGATGGTCGAGAGCCTGCACGCGCGCGGCGTGACGATGGTCTACACCAGCCATCAGCTCGGCGAGGTCGAGCGCCTGTGCGATCGCATCATGATCCTCGACCGCGGCGTGAAGGTGGCCGAGGGTACGCTCGAAGAACTGTGGCGCAACCCGCGCGTCGAGCGCCGCGGCGGCGCCAGCCTGCGCTTCGCCTCGGCGAGCGAGGGCGAGCATGCGCGAGCTCTGCTCGGCGCGCAGGGACTCGCGTGCGAGGTCGTGGACGAGAAGCCCGACCTCGAGCGCATCTTCTTGGACCTCACGGGCCGCGCGCTGCGTGACGAGGAGAGCGCATGAAGGCCTGGGTCATGGCGCAGAAGGATCTGCACGTGTTCTTCCGCGACCGCGCGGCGGTGGCGCTGGGCTTCGGGCTGCCGATCCTCCTGTGCACGGTCTTCGCTACGGCCATGGGCGCGATCGGAGGTGACGGCGGCTCGGTCGGGCGCGTCGAGCTGGTGCTCGAGGACGCGGACCGGAGCTCGGCCTCGCGCGCGCTCGTGGCCGAGCTCCAAGCCGCCGATGGTCTGCGCCTGGACGTGCTTGCCGCCGAAGCGGCAGGCGAGGAGTCCAAGGACACCGCGCGGAGCCGCGTGGCCGAGGGCGACGCGCCGGCCGGGCTCCTGATCGGTGCGGGCTACGGGGAGGCGCTCGCGAGCGGCGGCGACTTGCCGCTCGTGCTCTACCGCGATCCAGGCAAGGTGATCGAGCAGCAGATTCTCGCCGGCAACCTGCTGCCGGCCTTCTTCGCGGCCATGGGCGAGCGGCTCGGCCCGCGCATCGGAGCGAAGGTCCTCGACACCTTCGACTTCCCCGTGCTCGGGCGCGAGCGCGCGCAAGCGATCCTCGACTCGTCCTGGTCGAGCATGGAGGCCCTGGTGGGTGAGCTGAGAACGCGTGTGCCGGACGAAGAGGAGGAGGGCGACGACGAAGCCGCCGCGATCGAGGCCGAGAACGTCGAGGCCGACGTCGAGACCGGCGACAAGGACGGCGGCGACTCCGACTCCGGCTTCGACTTCGCGAGCGGCATGGCCGAGCTCCTCGGACTCGAGGTCGAGGACGTGGTCGGCGGCGACCAGGAAGCCGCCGCGCGCAAGGTCGCCCAGCAGGCCAACGCCGTGGCTGGCATGGCCGTGATGATGCTGCTCTTCGGCCTGGTCGCGTGCGGCGGGACGCTGCTCGAAGAGGCGCACTCGGGCACGCTCGACCGTCTGCGCCTGACGCCGGGCGCGACCGGCGCGATCCTGGGCGGCAAGTTCGTGTTCACCGCGCTGGTGGGCCTGAGTCAGCTCGCGCTGTTGTTCCTCTACGGGAGCCTCGTATTCGACGTGCCGATCCTGCGTGCGCCGCTGGCGCTCGGCGTGCTCTCCGCCGCGGTGGCCGCGGCGGTGACGGGGTTCGGGCTCCTGTTCGCGGTCTTGTGCCGCACCCAGAAGCAGCTCGAGGGGCTTTCCACGCTCGTGGTGCTCACGATGAGCGCGCTGGGCGGGAGCTGGTGGCCGCTCGCGATCACGCCCGAGTGGTTCCAGAAGCTCGGACACCTCACGCTGAACGCTTGGGCCATGGACGGCTTCCAGGGCATCTTCTGGTACGGCAAGGGACTGGGCGGGATCCTGCCGGAGATCGGTGTGCTGCTCGGCATCGCGCTCTTCACGTCGCTCGCCGCCTGGCGGCTCTTCGAGCGTCGCATGCGCGTGTGAGCCGCGCCGCTACTGCAGCTCGAACTTCACCGGCTCACTTCGCACGGGCTGAAGCCAGCCCTTCCGCTGCAGGGAAGCCGATCCGTGGTCCTGCCTGACAGCTCCGCTGTTCTCGTTCACGCTCCAGGCGTCGATGCCGAGCTCGGGGTCCGAGGTCAGCTCGAGCTCACCGTGCGGCGGCAGCACGAGCATCCGAGACAGCTCGAAGCGGTGGGGCCACCCGTCCGGGGCCTCGAGATTGACTTCGAGCGGCGCATCCTGGCTAGCGAGCTCGATGGGCTTCTCGCCCTCGTTCCGCAGCTCGAGCCGCAGGACCTCGGACAGGCGGTAGCGGCGCCCGGATGGAACCGGAGCGAGCGGCACGAGCTCGACGATGAGCGGACTCTCCATCACGATCCGGAACGCGCGGGTCCGCAGCTCGAACGGGGGCACGTCCGCCATTGCTCGGCACCGTTCTGGCAGATCCGGGTTCTCGGGATCGAACGGCACGGGGCGTCCGCCCCAGAACCCGGGGCGCCCACCCCACGCGTAGACGAGCTCGAGGCCGTGCTCTTTCTGCGCTCTCCACTCGCGGTAGCGCATGTAGCTCGCGAGCGAGACCTCCAGTCGCTCGCCTGGACCGAGTTCCAGGCTCTCCGCGCAATCCAATGGCCCGGTCAACGAGTGGCCCGGCGTGCACAGACCCAGGCCGCTGAACCCTGGGTGTACGATCCGATGGCTGCGTGAGGAGACGTTCCCGAGCCAGGCCCGCCCCCTGGGCAGCTCCCAGGCGAAGAAGTGTCCATCGTTCTCGAGCTCGATCTCGAGCGAGAGCTCGCGCTCGATCTCGTCCGCACTCACGCTCGGCGGCACGAGCTCGACGGTCACGGAGTTGCTCTCCATCCGGAAGGGCGCCACGCCGGCCAAGGCACCGAAACGCTTCGCCACTTCCGGTGGAGCTTCCTCCGACTGCGAAGGACGCGAAGGGATTGCGTTGTACTGGTACTCGACGCGCGCCTCGAGGGAACCCGAGAGCCAGCGATGACGCGCTCCGGCTCTCGCGAAGGAGCTGAGGTCCATGGTCCCGACGCGCAGGCGTCCACCCGGCGGGACCAGCACGATCCGCTTCACCCAGTTCGAGTCGTAGAGCCCGCAGCCGACGTCGAAGGGGCCGGTCACGATGGGCGTCACGTGTCCGTCGGGCGCGGTCACGCTGAGACGCCACGCGACCATCGGCTCGACGCGGGTGCCCCCATCGCCAGCCACGATCGGAACCGGCCTCGTTGTGTGGTTCTCGGCCCACAAGTCGACGAGGATGGGCCACCAGGGGTGGGTCCGGGCGGAAGTCCTCAGCTCCAGGGACAGGTGCAGGTCGCGTTCGGGATGCGGCGGAGGTGGATCCGGTACCTGCACGGAGCATCCCGCAGTGAGCAGCAGAGCGAGCGCCTTCACGTGCTCGTCTACGGTACCAGGGCGCCTGGGTCACCGACTCCGCACGCTCGACGGCTATAACCGGAGCCGATGAGCGACGAGTACCACCCGCGCGAGCACGACCACCTGGTCGAGCCGGTTTTCGGCGGGCTGGGGGTCGAGTCTCCAGCGCGCGCGCAGCGCCCCGGCTTCTGGCGCCGTCTCTGGCGTGGGCTGCTCCGGTGGTTGCGAGCGCAGCTCCGGCCCTGAGATCGACACACCCGTCGGCTCGATGGATCGTGCCGACGCTGGCTGCCGGCCGACGCCCGACGAAGCACTGGCGCGCTCGAATCCCGCCCGTGCCGCGCCGTCTTCCCGGCCGCTGGATTCGGAGTGGCCAACTCGCTTTTTTGTGATAAAAACGAATCATGTATGCGCGACTGCTGAAGCCCCCGGGGCGGAGCTTCTTCCTCTTCGGTCCGCGCGGCACGGGCAAGACGGCCTGGTTGCACGCGCAGCTTGCCGATGCGCTCGTCTTCGATCTCCTGCAATCCGGCACCTACCAGCAGCTCTCCGCGGCCCCGGAAAGGCTCGCGCAGATGATCCCGGCGGATCACCCCGGCTGGGTCGTGCTGGACGAGATCCAGCGCGTTCCCGAGCTGCTCAACGAGGTGCACCGGCTGATCGAGGCTCGCGGACTGCGCTTCGCCATGACCGGCTCGAGCGCGCGCAAGTTGCGGCGCGGGGGCGCGAACCTTCTCGCCGGGCGGGCGCGTACCCTGCGCATGCACCCGCTGACCGCACTCGAACTCGGGCGCGACTTCGATCTCGAACGCGCGCTGCGTTTCGGGACGCTGCCCTTCGCGTGCACGACCAAGGACCCGGCGGCCTACCTGCGCGACTACGCCGGCACCTACCTGCGCGAGGAAGTCCAGCAAGAGGGACTCGTGCGCGAGATCGGCGCCTTCGCGCGTTTTCTGGAGGCCGCGAGCTTCTCCCAGGGCTCGGTCCTGAACATGGCCTCGGTCGCGCGCGAGTGCTCGGTCCACGCCAAGGTTGCCGAGAGCCACTTCACGCTGCTCGAGGATCTCTTGCTCGCCGTGCGTCTGCCCGTGTTCACGCGACGCGCGAAGCGGCGCACGATCGCGCACCCCAAGTTCTATTTCTTCGACGCGGGTGTGTATCGCGCGCTGCGGCCCAAGGGACCGCTCGACACCGCGGAGGAGATCGATGGTGCCGCGCTCGAGACCCTGTTCCTCGCCAACCTGCGGGCCGTGAACGACGCCTTCGAGCTCGGCTACGAGCTCCACTACTGGCGCACGGGAAACGGTCTGGAGGTCGACTTCGTGCTCTACGGCGAGCGCGGACTGGTCGCGTTCGAGGTCAAACGCGCCGAGCGTCTGCGCGACGAGGATCTCGCACCGCTGCTCGCCTTCCGCCAGGACTATCCGATGGCGCGCGCCTTCTTCGTGCACCCCGGGACCAAGCGTGCGCACTTCCGGGGGGTCGAGATCGTCCCGATGGCGCACGCGTTGAGGCATCTGGACGAGCTCCTCGGTGCTTCCGGCCGGGCGCCGAGGAAGCGTGCTACCGGCAGGAAGCGGCGCGCGAAATGAGCCGGACCAAAGGGCTCTCGACGTTGGTGGTGCTGACGATGAGCGCGCTGGGCGGGAGCCGGTGGCCGCTCGCGATCACGCCCGAGTGGTACCAGAAGCTCGGCCACCTCACGCTCATCGCCTGGGCATGGACGGCTTCCAGGGCATCTTCTGGTACGGCGAGGGACTGGGCGGGATCCTGCCCGAGATCGGCGTGCTGCTCGGCATCGGGCTGGTTACGGCGCTCGCCGCCTGGCGTCTCTTCGAGCGCCGCATGCGCGTCTGAAGCGCGCGGCTACCGCAGATCGAACTTTACCGGCCGGCTCGACACCGGGTGAACCCAGCCCTTGCGCCGCAGGTAGGCCTGACCCTTGTTCCGCGGGCGCGCTCCGATCCTCTCGTTTTCGCTCCAGGCGTCGATGCCGAGCTCGGGGTCCGAAGTCAGCTCGAGCTCGCCGTGCGCCGGCAGTACGAGCACCCGCGACACCTTGAACCTGTGGTGCGAGTCGGGTGCAAAGACTTCGATCTCGAGAGGCGCCTCCGAGCTCGCGAGCTCCACCGGCTTGTCGCTCACGTTCCGAAGCTCGAGCCGGAGGATCTCGGACAGTCGGTAGCGACGCCCGGACGGGACCGGAGCGAGCGGTACGAGCTCGACGGTAAGCGGACTCTCCATCACGATCCGGAACGCGCGCGTCCGCAGCTCGAACGTCGGCACGTCCGCCATCGCGCCGTAGCCGGCCGGCAGATCGGGCTTCTCGGGATCGAACTGCTCGATGCGCCCGTTCCAGACGTGGACGAGCTCGAGGTCGTGCTCGCTCCGCGCTCTCCAGTCGTGTGCGCCGAGGGTGCGGGCGAGCGGGACGTCCACGCGCTCCCCCGGACCGAGCTCCAGGGTCTCCCGGCAATCCGACCACGAGCCACGGCTCGGCCATCCGCCGGGCCCCACCAAGCCTAGGCTGGCGAGCCCGGGGTGCACGATCCGATGGCTGCGCGAGGCGACGTTCCGGATCCAGGCCCGCCCCCGGAGCAGTTCCCAGGCGAAGAAGCGTCCCTCGTTCTCCAGCTCGACCTCGAGCGTGAACTCGCGCTCGATCTCCTGCGAGCTCACGCTCGGCGGGACGAGCTCGATCGTCACGGCGTTGCTCTCCATCCGGAAGGCCGCGACCCCGCGAACGCGCCGAAGCGCTCTTCCTCCTCGAGCGGTTCGTCCTCCCAAGGCCGGGGACGGGAGGGGCGCGCCTTGTACTCGTACTCGAGCCGCACTGCGAGCGAGCCCGAGAGCCAGCTATGACGCTGGTCGGCGCCCACGAAGCTGCTCAGGTCCCGGGCCAGGATGCGCTGGCGTCCACCCGGCGGGACCACGACGATCCGGCCCACCCAGTTCGAGTCGTAGACGCCGCAATCGGAGAAGGAGCGAGCTTCGAAGGGCGTCACGCGTCCGTCGGGCGTCGTCGCAGCAGAACCAGCGTCCTCACGTGCTCGTCTAGGGTACCGCGGCGCGCCGGTCACGGACTCCGGAGCGTTCGACGGCCATGACCGGACCCGATGAGCGACGAGTACCGCCCGCGTGAGCACGATCACCTGGTCGAGCCCGTGTTCGGCGGGCCGGGCGTGGGGGAGCCGCCGCGACCGACCTTCTGGCGCCGCCTGTGGCGCGCGCTCGTCAGGCTCGTGCGCCCTTCCAGGCGGGCGTCCGGCCCGTGAGGCGTTCGAACTCCTGCTCGGCGAAGCGGTCGGTCATGCCGGCGAGGTAGTCGCACACCGCGCGCTCGCGGCCGACCTCGGCGACCCAGCCGCGGTACCAGGGCGGCATCTCGGCGGGGGCCGCGGCCAGCGCGCGGAACAGGCCCTCGAGCACCTCGGCGGCGTGGCGCGAGAGCTCGAGCAAGCGTGGGTGGCAGTAGACGTGCTCGTACAGGAAGCGCTGCAGCTCGCCGACCTTCTGAGCGAGCGGCTCGCTGTGCTCGATGAGCGTCGTCTTCCTGCGCTTCACGTCGTCGCTCGCGGCGAGGGCGGCCCCGACCAAGCGCTCGTGCGAGGCGCGGATCAGGTCCTTGATGCAGATCTTCAAGAGCTCGTTGGCGATGCGCTTGATGCGCAGGTTGCGATCGCTGGTCGCGTTCAGGAAGCCCGGGTGGCGCGCCTCGACGGCCTCGCGCGCGCCCTGCCACAGCGCGAGCGGGCCCAGGTCCTCCTCGCGGAAGACCTGCGAGCGCAGCCCGTCCTCGACGTCGTGCACGTTGTAGGCGCTCGAGTCGGCGAGGTCCACGACCTGCGCCTCGAGGCACGGCCGACTCGGGCGCGGGCGGAATTCGTCCGGCCAGTCGGCGTCGCTCTCGTGCTTCAAGAGCGACTCACGCACCTCGCGCGTGAGATTCAGGCCGGGGTAATCCGGGCTGCGGCGCTCGAGCTGGTCGAGCACGCGCAGCACCTGCGCGTTGTGGCGAAATCCGCCGTGCGCCTCCATCAAGTGGTCGAGCGCCTGCTCGCCGCGGTGTCCGAAGGGCGGGTGCCCGATGTCGTGCGCCAGCGCCACGGCCTCGCACAGCGGCTCGTTCAGGAACAACGCGCTGCCGACGCTGCGTGCGACCTGCGCCACCTCGAGGCTGTGCGAGAGGCGCGTGCGGTAGTGGTCGCCCTCCCAGTTCACGAACACCTGCGTCTTGTACATCAGGCGCCGGAAGGCGACCGAGTGCACGATGCGGTCGCGGTCGCGCTCCCACGCCGTGCGCAGGTCGTCTTCCTCCTCGGGGTAGCGGCGGCCCTGCGAGCGGGCGCTCTGCATGGCCCAGGGCGCGAGGATCTCGCGCTCACGGGCTTCCTTGGAGGCGCGGTCGAAGAAGTGCGGGCGGGTGGGCAAGCGCGGGAGCATTGTGGAGTGTGGCGGAGGGTGCGTCACGCGTCCCC
>JABFRZ010000476.1 GCA_013140785.1 Planctomycetota bacterium
GCTCCCAGGCCGCGAGGTCGGGCTCGCCGCCAACCGCGTCGGCGGCCTCGACCAGCTCGGCGGCCAGCCAGCGCGCGGCGTTCTCGAGCACGCTCGTGCGCACGTCGAGCCCGGCGTCGCGCGCGAGCGCGAGGCCCCACAGCACGTAGGCCGTCATGAAGGGATTGCTGTCGCCGTCCCTCCACCAGGCCCAGCCGCCGTCGCCGTGCTGGAAGTCGTAGAGGCGCTCGAGGCCGGCCGTGGTCATCTCCGCGAGCTTGGCGAGCGCTTGCTTGCCCTTGGGGTGCGTCTTGCCGGCCGTGTCCAGCTCGATCCCGCCGAACACGCGCGTCATCGCGTCCTCGACCGAGAGCCCGTTCTCGCGCAGCGTCTTGGCCACGATCACTGCCGGCAGGAAACGCGAGAGTGTCTGCTCGACGCAGTCGTAGGGGTAGTCGGCGAGGTACGGGAGCGCGTCGAGCATCGTCACCGCAAGACTCGGCGAAACCGAGAGCGTCAACCGCGTCGAGCCGGGGCCACGTTCCTTCGGCAACTCGAGCGCGAGCGCGAGCGCGCCCTCTTCCAGCTTGCCGGCGAGATCGATGAAGGCCTCGATGCCGTGCGGATGGACCGGCAATGTGCGCTCGACCGCATCGCCGTGGGTCTCGCCGAGGGCCGAGAGCTTCAGCGTTGCCGTGCCCGGCTCCTTCGCCTCGACGGTCCAGTCCACGCGCACCTGACCACCGGCCGGGATCGTGACCTTCCGCGGCGGGCCCTCGACGCGCTCCAGCACGAGCCCGGTGGCCGAAAGGGTCGGCTCCACGACCAACGCCTGATCGGTGTTGTTGTTCAGGTTTCCGGAGATCGTGGCCGTGTCCCCCACCACGAAGAAGCGCGGCGCTTGCAGGCGCGCGATCAGCGGCAGGCGCGTGCGCACGCTGGTCGAACCCTCGCCGACGCGCGTACCAATATCAGAAGCGCGCGCGCTCGCCTTCCAGCGCGTGGTCGAGTCGGGGAAGGTCACCTTCACCGAAGCGCGGCCGGCCTTGTCGGTGGTGACGTCCGGCACCCACAGCGCGGTCGCGCGGAAGTCGGAGCGCACGCGCACGACGGGAGCGGCCGGTTGTCCAGGCGCGCCGAGGTAGGACGCGCTCTCCCCGGCGAGCGCATCCAGCGACTGTCGTCTGAAACCGTCGGTGAGCGAACGCTCGCGGCGCTCCGAGGGCGCCGCAGCTGCCCCAAGATTCGCGATGCCGCCGCGACCGCCCTGGCGAAAGGAGCCCGAGTCCATGTCCTTCCGCTCCTCGTCGAGCCCCAGCATCCCGTAGCGCTGGTCACGCACCTCGCCCTTGTCGTCCTTGGCGAGCTCGACGTACGAGCCGTGCTGGAAGCTGCCGCCCGTCTGCACGAGGCGCGCGCGCTTCTCGCCGTAGAAGAAGCGTCGCGGATCGATGGCGTAGTCGCCCTGGATGTAGCTCACGGCCTCGTCCACGACTGCGAGCGAGAGCGCGGCCGAAACCGGCTCGCCGCTCTTGTCCTTCACGAGCACGCTGAGGTCGCCCTCCGTGCCCGGTTCGTAGTCGGGCTTGTCGCTCGCGAGCTCGACGGTGAGGAACTGCTTCACCGGAGGCACGATCAGCTCCTCCACGTCCTGGAATGCTTGACCTGACCACATCGAGATCGCGCCCACGAACACGTTGGGCACGTGCAGCTCGGTGATGGGCACGCGCACGAGCTTGACCTGGCCCTCGAGGCGCAGGACCTCGTAGTGGTAGAGCTCCTCGCCCTCGACGGTGAACAGCACCCAGCGCCCGCTCTGTGGCGTCACGACCAGCAGCGTCGCCTCCTTGCCGACCTCGAGCGTGTCCTGGTCCACCAGGATCTTGAGCCCGCCGGGGAGGTAGCCGAGCTGCTTGGTGCGCTCGTCGGCGACGAACACCCTGGCCTCGGCGAGGATCTCGGCCTCGCGCTCGTCGCTGCTGCTCCAGGCGATGCGATAAGTACCTTCTTTCGGCGGCGTGAAATCGAGCTTCGCCTTGCCGTCCTTGCCGGTGCGCAGGTCGAACGTCGCGACGGTCTCACGCTCGTAGCCCTGCGTACGCGGGTACCAGCCGGGCGCGGGAAAACCGGGCTCGCACTGGGCGCGCTCGAGCGCGTCGCCGAACACCTCGCGGCCCAGCGGATCGCGCCAGACCTCGTGCCAGCGCTCGCGCGTGACCAGCACGCGCCCGTCGTCCTCGACCGGGTTGTCGTTCGGGTCGCTGGCGCGCAGCGCGACCTCGACCTTCGTCCCCGGCCGATGGATCGCGTGCGCCACCTCGATGTCCACGCGGTAGCCCTGCTCGGCCACCACCACCGTGCCCTGGCCGGTGATCTCGCGCCGCGAGGCGTCCACCACGCGCGCCTGGATCACGAACTCGAACTCGCCGCGCGCGTCGGCGGGCGTGTCGAAGGCGATCACGACCGAGCCCGCCGGGTCGCTCGTGCGCGTGTCGTGGAAGATCTGCTGGCCCTCCCCGCCCCACCAGGTGCTCTCGCGCGCGTCGTCGTAGAACCACGGGAACTCGCGCACCTTCGACGTGGGCCGGTAGCGCGGGCGCTGGTGTACGAAGACCTCGACCGACGCGCCGGCCACGGGCGCGCCGTAGTAGTAGGTCGATTCGATCTCGACCTCGACACGGTCGCCGAGGCGGAAGAGCTTGGGCTTCTCCTGTGCGTCGAGCGGCGTCTTCACCACGACCTCGTACTCGGGCAGCTTGTATTCCTCGAGCCGGAAGAGCGCGGCGGCGCCCAAGTGCTCGTTCTTCTTCTCGTCGCGGAAGAACTGCACCTGGTACTCGCCGAGCGCCATCGCGGGCGTCGTCGTCAGGCTCGACCAGGCCGCGCCGAAGGCGTTGAGCGCGCTCGTGCCCTCGCCCGCGATCGCGCCCAGCGGGTCACGGATCTCCCAGGTCACCTTCTCGCCACCCGGCGTCTGGTAGGCCGAGGCGTAGCGCGTGCGCGCCCAGAACTTCCACTGCACGAGGTCGCCGGGGCGATAGGCGGCGCGGTCGGTGTAGGCGTAGAGGCGCCACTCGCGCGACGGATCCTCGCGCCCGGGGATCGAGCCCTGGGCGAAGCTCTGGCGCTCGCCCGCCTTCAGGGCGACGAAGTACGAGCCGCCCTCGCGCTTCCCGGCGAGCTCGAACAGCGCCACGCCGTCGGCGCCGGTCTGCTCGGAGTGCTCCGCGCTCTTCCAGGAGCCGTCGTGCCAGCGTTCCCACACGCGCAGATCCGCCTCGGCGAGCGGCGCGCCGGTGCGCACGTCGGTGGCCCAGGCCAAGAGCTTCGAGCCGGTGGCCTTGACCGTCACGGCCGCATCGCTGACCAGCACCAGCGCGCGCGCTTGGACGGCTCCCGCACTGGCGTGCAGCACGTAGGCGCCGTTCGCCGGCTTCGGCTCGACGAGCAGCGTCGCCTGGCCGGGCTCGTGCTTCCCCGGGTCGCGCGTGTCGTGCGTCCAGCGCGCGCTGGGTGCGCGCGTGAGCGGCAGGAGCGCCAACCAGTCGTCGTTGCCATCGCTCCCGAAGGCGACGTCGCGCAAGAGCTCGATCGGGTAGAGCGCCAGCTCGACACGCGCGAGGTTGCGCCACGAGAGAGCGTACTGCACCTCCGAGCCCGGCAGGAAGAAGCGCTCGACCTGCACGGAGAGCGTGGGCGCGGTGAGGTTGTGGATGCGCTGCGCGCACTCGTCGAAGTAACGCGTCTCGCCCTTCCTGAACTCGCTCGTCAGACGTCGGTAGAGCTCGAGCGCGCGCGCGTAGTCGGGCTTCGGCCGCGGATTGCCGTTCTCGTCGGCCGCCCACGCTCCCTGGCTCTCCTGGAAGGTGCCGAGCGCGTACAGCGCGTCGTCGTACCACTCCGAGCGCTTCCCGAGCGCGAGCACGGCCCCGAGCTCGCTCTCGATGCGCTGCGCCGCGCGCTTGTCGCCGCCTTGGTTCATCCACCCCCGCCCGAGCAGGAAGTGCGCACGCGCCTGGTCGGGCTCGCTCACCGCGATCTCGACCGCACTGGCGAGCACCTCGAGCGGCAGCGTCATGGGGAAGTACGAATGCCCGAAGTATTGCTCGCGCCACGCGGGCAGCGCCGCCTTCCACACGATGCCGAGGTAGCGCGTGCGCGCCAGCTCGAGCGCGCTCGAGCGCGCCCACCACTCCAGCGCGGCGGTGTAGTGCTGGCCGGAGCTCCAGTCCTGGTTGCGCGGGGACCAGCCGGCGTCGCCCAGGGACTCCTCCAGCTCGGCGTAGAGCTGGTCGCGCGATTCGGGCCGCTCGTAGCGCGTGAGCATGGCGCGCAGCTCGGAGAGCGCCTGGTCGAGCGCGCTCGTGTCCGGGTCGTTCGACTGCGCGGCCGAACGCCAGCGCGTGTCCGCCAGGCGGAACTCGACCCAGGCGCGCCGCGCGGGGGCGAGTTCGAGCTTCGCGATCTCTTGCTGGAGATCACGGTAGAGCTCGTGCGCGCGCGCATAGCTCCCGGCCGCATACTCGGCCTCGGCCCTCGCGATGCGCTGCTCGACATCACCTCCAACGACGACGGCGCCACCCGCCTGCGGCGCGCTCGCCTCCGTTCGGGATCCCGGCGCCGCCTCGGGCCGCGGCAGCGCCAGGCATGCGAACACGAGCGTGGTCTGTGCAATGATGAGCGACTTCATGACGACCCCGGTGGCTGAAGAGAACGATGCAGAGGCGGAGGAGCGCAGGGCGCACGGGACTCGGTAGCGGAAGCGCGCGCGGTCGGGCGAAGAACGCTGCATCGGGGCAAGCTCTTGGACGCTCCAGCATGCCTGGCGCTAGCTGACCTTCCTAACGCCATGGCTCGTTCGGCGACGGGGGCCGGGGCGCCGCTCCGCGGTCGGTCTCCGAGCCGACTACAGAGAGATCGACTGCGTTGCGACCAGCCTGTGACCACACCGACCGTGCTCGCTAGGAGCGCCATGAGCACGGAGAGCCTTCGCCAGCGAGCCTTTCTTCCCCGCCTCGGCCTGCTGCTCGCGGGGACCCTCCTGATCGCAGCCTGCGGAAAGGCCGGCTCGCCGAGCGCGGCCGGTCCGACCGGGATGGCAGTCTCCGCGACGCAGAACGCCCCGGGCAAGGAGCTCCCGAAGCCGGGCGGCGGCACGTTCTTCCTCGATCCCAACCAGGCGGGCAGCGCCAGCGCGCTGCACGTGGCCGAGATGTTCTGGGGCCGGCTCGTGGACGTGCACGACGTGAAGGCCTCCGGCGCGGAGAACCCCGAGCCGTGCTTCCGCGACTTCGTGGTCAACCCAGGCGTCCTGTCGAGCGGCGTGGACTACACGCTGGTGACCGGGACCATCACCCAGAAGACGCGCCTGATCGTGCACGCCAAGAAGGGCAGCGAGCGCTTCGAGACCCTGCTGCGCGCGGCCGTCCAGAATCTGCCCTGGATCGCGCCCAAGCACGACGACGGCAGCTCGGCGCCGCCCTTCTCGGTCGTGCCCCGGAACGCCTGCCTGGTCGTGCACCTGGACGACTGCCTGGACGACGACGCGAGCGCGACGCAGAGCCTCCCGGAGACGGTGCGCATCCGCGCCGGGACTCCTGCCCGAAGTCCGTTTGGCGCGCGCCTCCTCTTCGACCCCAATCACGGCGGATTGGTGGCCGGCGCATTCCACTCGACGCGAGTCTTGATCGACCTCACCGTCTCGGAGTTCGAGATCTCCTCGATGCCGGTTCCGCAACCGCTGAACATCCTGGGACTGCCAGCCAGTCTCCCCTCGGTGGTCTCCCCCAATGTCTCCGTACGCATCCCCACCCGCATCGACTTCGGCCTGGGACAATTCGCGCTCCTCACGAACCTCTCCGGCACTCCGCTCGATCGTGAGAACAAAGTCGTGGACCTCGCGCTCAGCACGCTAGACGTCGTGCGCGCCATGCGCTCAGGCAACGCGGCGGATCCGAACAACGGCTTCCTGCTCGACGTCGAGCAACCGCGCGTGCTGGGCGACCTGCCGGTGGTCGTGGAGCGTGCCCGTCCCACCGGCGGCCGGGAGCTGTTCATCGACCTCGTCTTCACGTCCTCCTGTCTGGCGTCTCCCGCCATTCAAGACGTGCTTGCGGTCGGTGGATCCTTGCTCGAGGTGGTCGAGCCTGCCCTCGTCGGACCGCAGGGCAGGGTCCGCAAGCTGCGCGTGCGCCCCGCGGCACCGGTCGCTGACCCTTCGACTCTGCTGGGGAACGGCATCTTCCACGCCGTCTTCGCGCCGAGTCGCTTGCGCCGGACGCCCGCGCCTTGCTGGGTATCGTTCTCGCCGCCGCCCCTCTCCGGCAGCGGAGTCTCCACGTTGGCCGAGGTTCGCGTGCACTTCAGCGAGCCGATGGATCCGGCCCCGCTGGAGAGTCTCGATGCGCTGCTGGTGGTGCGCGGCCCGGCCACGCACGGGACGAGCACGGCGGGCCCGAGCACGACGGTCATCGGTCGAGTCCACGCTTCCCCCACGCTCGAGGAGTTCGCGCTCTCGCCGCTGTTGCCTCTCGCGCACACGCAGGGCGTAGCCGACCCCTACCACGTCGAGCTCACCGATGTCCGCGACCTGGCCGGCAATCCCCTGCGGCACGAGCTGCCGTTCGCGAACTTCCGCATCGACCCGCTCGAGCCCACGCAGGCGAACGGAGCCATCGTGCTGCGCC
The DNA here is from genome assembly GCA_013140785.1 of Planctomycetota bacterium. Taxonomy (GTDB): domain Bacteria; phylum Planctomycetota; class UBA1135; order UBA1135; genus JABFRZ01. The sequence continues at coordinate 6,666 of JABFRZ010000476.1, forward strand.
TGAACAGCAGCGACGAGATCGGCCCCGACGGGTTCCCCGACCTGCGCGGGCAATTCTTCTACGACTTCGACGGTGGCGCCGTCCGGCCGCGCCCAGTGGTCTTCACGAGCTGGCCGGTGGATCGCACCAATCCGGTGCCCTCGATCATGATCCCGTTCGCGCGCGGCGTGCATGTGCCGCTCACCCCGCTGGGCAGCAAGCTGCATGCGCTGTGGCGCTACTGCGACCTGGGTTGGAACGTGCGCGACGAGCGGAGGTACGACCTCGACGTCGCGGGGCTGAGCTGGGCTCCCATCGGGGGGCAGATCGTGAACGACTTCTACGAGGGCTTCGAGATCCGGCTCGCCCACTCGCGCTTCCTGCCGGACGAGGCGATCGACAACAACCTCCTGCCCAGGTGGGAGAACTCTGGCCTGCGCGGCGGCCCGAGCCCGTTCACCGACAACATCCTCGTCGATCCCGCCAGCCCGCAGAAGGTCGTGCACCCGCGGGCGCTCGGATACGCGGTCAACGCGGCGGACCTGTTCACATCTTCCTCCGGGAGGGTGATGATCCCCTACCCGCTCAACCGCGGTCCGGGGCCGATTACGACCTACACATGGCGCGACACGGCGGTGCAGGCCAAGGCCGGACCGAACAACCAGGGGATACCGATGGACATCGAGACGGGCCCGCCGCTCTTTCTCGAGCCTCAGGCCGGAACCATCGCCCCCGCCGGCAGCGTCCCCAGCATCGGCCTGCCGCTCCTGATCGAGTACCGCTGCTACCCGTCGAACCAGGGCCTCGGGCTCAACGCGCTCGACATCTCGCTGGCCATCAACTCTTCGCCGTTACCCGCCTTCCGCGCCTACTCCAGCGGCGGCATCAACACGGCGGGACTGCCGGTGGTCGTGAACCCCGACAGCGCGAGCGTGCCAACGGGTGGCTTCAACCCGCTCTCCAGTCCACCGGGCCTCCCGACTCCGTTCTCGGCCGAGAACGTCTTCTACATCGGCCAGCTCGACACCGTGACGCGCCTGAGCCGCGCGCACACGATCTGGCTCGACACGAGCGCCGCGAGCCCTGGCTACGTCCCTGCCCTCGTCGCTCCGGCTCCGCCGCAGCAACCCGCCGGCACACAAGTCGTCCTGGATTACCGCGGCGCGCTGGGCTTCTCCGCGAACACGCTGGGCGCTCAGTTCGACGCGACTCGCATCGATGCCTACGGCGAGCTCGCGGCCGGCACGGTCGCCTTCCTGAACGGCGCGAACACCTGGACCGGCACCATCCAGTCCCTGAACGGCGCGCGCTACCTCCAGGTGCGCGTGACCTTCGTGAGCAACGTCGCGACCGGCGCGAGCCCCGAGCTCACCGCGCTCGGGATCCCGTTCACGAACTGAGCCGAGAGGCTGAGCAGAAATGCCGCTCGCGGCATTCTGCTCGGGCTCGAGGGATCGTCTGGCGCGCGATCCTCGCGCGCTCGTTCCGCTTCTCGCTCAGGCTCTGAGGAAGCCCGCGCGCGCGGCTAGCCGCTCGAAGCGCTCTTCCCACGGCTCCTCGGAGAGCGGCAGGACCACGTGCCCGGCCGAGCGGAGCACGGTCAGCTCGGCGTCGCTCAGCGCGGCCGCCATCTCGCGCGCGGCGGGTACGGACGCGACCACGCGATCGTGGTCGGCGGCGAAGAGCGCGACCGGGCAACGGACCGCGCCGAGGTGCGCGCGCAGGTCCAGGCCCTCGATCCAGGCCAGGCGCGCGCGGTAGCGGGCGTCGAACCACGCGCCGGACAGCGCGAGGAGCGCCTGCAGCGCGGCTTCGTCGCGCCGCGGCGCGAACAGCCCGCGCTGCGCGAAGCGCGTGCGCGC
>JABFRZ010000627.1 GCA_013140785.1 Planctomycetota bacterium
GTGCAGCACCGCACCGGCACGGTTCCGGTGGGCGCGCCCGCGGTCGTGGTCGCGGTCGCATGCCCGCACCGCGAGGCCGCCTTCCAGGCCGCGCGCTTCCTGATCGACGAGCTGAAGGCGCGCGTGCCGGTCTGGAAGAAAGAGGTCTACGCCGACGGCCACCACTGGATCGGCGAGCGTCCTTGAGGCGCTCCGACCTCGTTCCCGCTCGCGGGCGTTGCTAGGCTGCGCCCGCTCGGAGGGGATCCGGGCGCAATTCGTGCATGAGCGCAGGCGGAGCATGAGCCAGGAGAACGTGGGGGGCGTGAGCCTCAACGCCGAGGGCGTCGAGCGCGAGGAGCTCGAGGTCGATGTCTTGGTCGTGGGCGCCGGTGCGTCCGGGTTGGCCTGCGCGATCCACCTGAAGCGCCTGCTCACGGCGGCTGGCAAGGGCGAGGCCACCCTGCTCGTGCTCGAGAAGGCCGAGGAGGTCGGCTACCACGTGCTCTCGGGCGCTGTGATGGACCCGAAGGGCATGCAGGAGCTCTTCCCCGACTGGCGCGAAAGGGGCTGCCCGGTCGAGAGCCCGGTGACCTTCGACTGCGTCGAGTACCTGCAGGCGAACGGCAAGAAACGACGCTTTGCCGGCGCGCTCGTGCCGCCGCCGCTCAGAAACCACGGCAACTCCATCGTCAGCCTGTTCCGAGTGACGCGCTGGCTGAAGGACCAGGCCGAGGCGCTCGGGATCGACGTCTACCCGGGCTTCGCCGGCGCGAGCGTCAACTACGACGGCCGCCGTGTCACGGGCGTAGAGACGCGCGACGCCGGCATCGACAGGCACCGCCACCAGAAGCCCACCTTTCAGCCGGGCATGAACGTCCGCGCCAAGGTCACGGTCTTCGCCGAGGGCACGCGCGGCTCGCTGGCCAAGGGCCTGATCGCGAAGCTCGCCCTCGATCTCGGCAAGAACCACCAGCTCTACGAGACCGGCATCAAGGAGATCTGGCGCATCCCCGAGGCGCGCGCGCGCGAGCTCCAGGGCAGCGTGATCCACACCCTGGGCGCGCCGCTCGGCACCTCGGGCTACGGCGGCGGCTGGATCTACGGGCTGGCGGAGAACCGTCTCTCGCTCGGCTATGTCGTCGGACTCGACCACCCCGACGTGAAGCTCGATCCGCACGCGCTCTTCACGCAGTGGAAGCAGCACCCCGCCGTGGCGGGCTTGCTCGCCGGCGGCGAGATCCTGCGCTACGGCGCGAAGACCATCCCGGGCGGCGGCTACTTCTCGATGCCGAAGCTCTATGGCGACGGCTTCGTGCTGGTGGGGGACACGGCCGGATTCGTGAACATGGCGCGCCTGAAGGGCATCCACCTGGCGCTGAAGTCCGGGATGCTCGCGGCCGAGGCGCTGGCCGAGGCCCTGCTGAAGGACGACACCTCCGAGCGGGTCTTGGCGAGCTATGCCGCGCGTTTCGAGGCTTCCTGGGCCCGGACCGAGCTCTACGGCGTGCGCAACTTCCGCCAGGCGTTCCAGTCGGGCTTCTTCACGGGCCTGGTAGACGCGGGTCTGCAGCAGATCACCGGCGGACGCGGGTTGGTCGCGCGTCGCACGGCCCGCGCGGACCACGCGACGCGCTGGCCGCTGGCAGAAGCGCGCCTCGTGAAGCCGGCCTTCGACGGCAAGCTCGCACTCGACAAGCTGACCGATGTCTACCATTCCGGGGCCGTGCACGAGGAGGATCAGCCCGCACACCTCGTGGTGCGCGACCCGGATCTGTGCGTCACGCGTTGCACCGTCGAGTACGGCAACCCCTGCCAGCACTTCTGCCCGGCCGCGGTGTACGAGTGGCCCCACCAGGACGCCGAGCAGGCGCGCAAGGCCGGCGGCGTCGTGATCAACTTCTCGAACTGCGTGCACTGCAAGACCTGCGACGTGGCCGACCCGTATCAGATCATCGAGTGGACCGTGCCCGAGGGCGGCGGCGGTCCCAAGTACATCGACATGTAGGCGGCGCGCGCGCGTCCTCCTCCACGCACTTCAAGACACCCCTGGCATGAAGCTCTTCCTGAAGGACACGCGCAACGCGCCCCCGCGCTGTGATCTCCTGGCCGTGCTCGCCCTGCAAGGCGAGCCGAACCGCGCGCCGGCGGGAGTTGCCGTGCCCGCGCTCGCACTCGCGGCCTTCCAAGGCGAGTTCCGCGAGACGCGCCTGACGGACGCGCTCGCTGGCCCGGCCGCGCGCTTCCTCTCGGTCGGGCTCGGAAAGCACGCCGAGGCTACGCACGAGCGCCTGCGTAGAGCGGCCGCGATCGCGGTCAAAAAGGCCGAGAAGGTGCGCGCGAAGAAGCTGTGCCTGTGGATCGAGGAATCCGTGGCCGCGCTGGCGGGCGGCCCCGAGGGCGCGGCCCAGGCCCTGGCCGAGGGCGCCGTGCTCGGGAGCTATGCGCTGCGGCGCTTCAAGACGAAGCCCAAGGGGCCGTTCCTGGAGGAGGTCGTGCTGTGCGGTCCCGGCGCGGCCTTCGCGCGCGGCGCGAAGAAGGGCGAACTCGTGGCGCGCGCCAACGTCTACGCGCGCGAGCTGCAGGATACCCCGGCCAATCTGATGCGTCCGCGCGAGCTCGTAGCCGCCGCGCGCGCGCTCGCGCGGGCGCACGCGCGGATCCGCGTGCGCGCGTTCGACCAGCGCGCGCACGC
>JABFRZ010000437.1 GCA_013140785.1 Planctomycetota bacterium
CGGTTGTTCGGAGGCCGCGCTCACGTGCTCGAGCACGATCGTGCGCAGGCCCGCGGCGCGCAGCTCGAGATCGACCACCGGCCAGGGTGAACGCAGGGCTACGCGTTCGCCGAGCGCAGCGCTCCCCACCGCATCCAGGGAGCGCGTGCCGCCGTGCTCGCGCACGACGACGCTGTATCTCCCCGGCGGCGTGTCCGGAGCCGCGTGCACCTCGACCTCGATCCGGTGGACCTTGCCGGTGAGGTCGAGCGGTGTGCAGCGCGGATCGCGGGTCGTCTCGCCGGCGCGCACCACCACACCGGGGATCTCGACCAGGGTCGTGTCGCCGAAGGTACAGCGCAGCGTGTACTCGCCCGGCGGCAAACGCTCGATCGAGTGCGTGCCCTGCAGCATCGAATGCTGCCCGCTGGCCTTTCCGCTCGCGTCGATGGCGAGGAAGTGCACGCTCGCCTCCGCACCCTCCGGGAAGCGGGCGCGCGCCTCGATCACCCCGGTGCGCGCCAGCTCGAGGCGCACGTCCGTGTCGCCCGGCGCGACCTCGAGCTTGTCTCCGGCGAGCGCGTGGTCGTGGCTCGCCTCGAGGAAGAGCTTCCGCTGCGCCGTGCCGTACAGCGCGAAGCGTCCGTCCACGTCGGTGATGGCGAACAGGTCGCGCCGAGAACGATGGGCCGGGGACAGGCGCCCGCTCTCGTCCAGCTCGTAGGCCTGGACTTCGGCGCGAACGAACGGCTTGCCGCGCCCGTCGTCGACGACACCCGAGGCCAGCAGAGGCTCGGGCGCGAGCCCGAGGTCGCCGAGCTCGTGGTAGTGCGGCCCGCGCGGCGTGAACACCAGCGTCGCAGAGCGACGCTCGCGATTGGGGTCCAGCGTGACGAACTCGACGCGCACCTCGCCCGTCGACTCGAAGCCCGGTAAAGCCCAGGTGGACAGCCGCCCGCCGAGGTCCGTGCAGGCCTTCTGGTCGCGGCCATCCGGCCAGCGGACGACCACGGGCATCTCGACCAACGGCTCGTCGGGGCCGCGCAGCAGTCGCACGCCCACGGCGAGGAAGGAGTGCGAGACCGTGAACACCACCTCGCGCCGTTCGCCCTCCGTGTCGAGCCGTACTCGCTTTCCGCCTTCCTCTGCGACGAGGACGCCGCTCGTCGCCCCTCGAAGCAACAGATCGACGCCGACGGGAGCGTGCGCGAAGCGGGCGCGGCCGTGCTCGTAGGACGCCCCCGAGAAGATCCACGGGATCCCGTCCAGCGGGCCGCGCGCGCGGGTCGGGACGTCCAGGTGGGCGCGGCCGACGGCCTCCACGAGCTTGCCGTCGGCATCGACCAGCACGACCTCGAGGACTCCCGTCGGCCTCAGCACGAGCTCGAGCGGCTCTGCCGGCAGGCGCGCGAGATCGACGTCGCGGAGCTGAGCCTGCGGATCGCCGTGGACGACCGCCACGAACATCCGCTCGACGCGGTCGTTGCCGCGGAAGCGGCCGGGATGCAGTCCGGCGATCCCGTCGGCAGACGTTTCGGCGAGCTCGAGGAGCATCCCCGCCTCGCGCGCGTTCGCGCCGAGGAGCGCGACGGACATCCCGGCCACGGGCTTGCCGCCGCGGTCGAGCACCCTCACGCGGAGAAGCGGGTCGGGCATCAGCTCGATCTCGATCGGCCCTGCGCGGAGCGCCGTGCTCGAGGCGCCGAACCAGCCCTCCGCGCGCGCGAAGACGCCGAAGAAGCCGCTCGGCTCGGGCACCCAGGCGATCCCTTCGGCGTCGCTCACGTAGCTCGGCAGGAGACGCCGCATGAGCTCGAAGGCCTCCGTGGGCATCCGCTCGGGAAACCACCGCTGGACGCGTGCGTCCATGACGCGCACCTCGACCCCGGCGGCGCCGCGCTCCTCGCCGGCGCGCCGCACTCGGATCGGGATCGAGCCGTGCTGCGCGGTCGCCGGACTCGCGGCCGCTTCCTGCCCCGCCGGATGTGCGCTCAGGAGCAGCAAGAACCCGAGCACCGCACTGCGCGCCCTCCAGCCTCGCCCCATGCCCCGATTGTACGTCCAGAGCGCTGGCTCCTCGCGCCGTGCACGCGTCGCCGTCACAATCCTGCGCGCCCCATGAGCTCCCGCCTGTTCCAGCACGGCATCGTCGACTCGACCAACGAGCGCGCGCTCGCTGCGATCGCGAGCGGCGAGGCGCGCGACGGCGACGTGCACGTAGCCGAGGGGCAGAGCGCGGGGCGCGGGCGCCTCGGGCGGAGCTGGAGCAGTCCGGCGGGTGAAGGCCTATATCTGTCGCTCCTGCTCCTGCCGCGCGCGGCGCCGAATCCGGCGGCGCTGACCATGGCGGCGGGGCTCGGGGTGCTGGAGGGCGTGCGCGCGCTAGGAGCAGAGGCCGCGCGGTTGAAGTGGCCGAACGACGTGCTCGCATCGGACGAGCGCGGCACGGACGCGAAGCTGGCCGGGATCCTGGTCGAGACGCGCGGGCTCGATCCGCTGCGACCGCACGCAGTGGTCGGGGTCGGACTCAACGTGCTGCAGCGCGCGTTCCCGGCCGAGCTCGTGCGCGAGCGCGCGGTGACGAGCCTGGCGTTGCTCGGTCTCGCGGTGACGCGCGCGGCGGCGCTCGAGGGGCTGCTCGCGGCGCGCTGGCCGCGCCTCGCACAGGCCTCGGCGGCCCCCGCGGAGAGCGCCG
>JABFRZ010000197.1 GCA_013140785.1 Planctomycetota bacterium
CCGCGAGGCCGGTGCCCAGGTCGATCTCTTGCGCGCCGAGCTGGCGCTGCGGCGGGCGCTGGTGCGTCTGCGCGCGGCTAGCGGGTCGCACCCTTGAGCAGCTCCGCCGCGAGCAGCGCTGCCGCGCGCCGGGCCGACGACTGGCGCCGCACGCACACCTGCGGCGAGCTGCGCGCGAGCCACGTCGGCCAGAGGGTCACGCTCAACGGCTGGGTTCACGCACGCCGCGACCACGGCGGGATCTACTTCGTGGATCTGCGCGATCGCCACGGCATCACCCAGGTGGTGTTGGGCGCGCAGTTCAGCGAGGCCGTCAGGCTCTCGAGCGAGGACGTGATCGCCGTCACGGGCACGGTCGTGGCGCGGGCGCCTGCCAACGTCAACGCCGAGCGCGAGACCGGCGCGATCGAGCTCATGGCCGAGCGCCTCGAGCTGCTCTCGAAGGCCAAGACGCCGCCCATCGACGTGACGGCCAGCGACCTGCCCGCGCTCGAGACGCGCCTGAAGTACCGCTACCTCGACTTGCGCCGTCCGGCGATGCAGAAGAACCTCGTGCACCGTGCGCGCTTCATCAGCGCCATGCGCGCGGCCTTCGAGCGGGAGGGCTTCATCGAGGTCGAGACGCCAGTCCTGACCAAGGCGACCCCCGAGGGCGCCAGGGACTACCTCGTGCCCTCGCGCGTGCACCCAGGCTCGTTCTTCGCGCTCCCGCAGTCGCCCCAGATCTTCAAGCAGATCCTGATGGTCGCCGGGCTCGACCGCTACTTCCAGGTGGCGCGCTGCTTCCGCGACGAGGACCTGCGCGCCGACCGCCAGCCCGACTTCACGCAGCTCGACATGGAGATGTCGTTCGTGGAGGAGGAGGACGTGTTCGCGCTGTGGGAGCGCGTGCTCGTGGCCACTTTCCGCGCTGCGCTCGGAGTCGAGCTCACGACCCCGTTCCCGCGCCTGCGCCACGCCGAGGCGATGGAGCGCTACGGCAGCGACAAGCCCGATGCGCGCTTCGGGCTCGAGCTCCGCGACGTGGCTGCCTGGGCGAGGAAGTCCGAGTTCAAAGTGTTCCACGGCGCGCTCGAGCGGGGCGGGCGCGTGCTCGCGCTCAACGCCGGCAACGTGCCCTTCTCGCGCAAGGAGGTCGAGGAACTCGGCGCGATCGCGGCTCTCGGGGGCGCCAAGGGTCTGGCCTGGTGGAAGGCCGATGTGGGCGGCGGGACTGGACCTCTGGCGCGCTTCGCGGCCGGCCCGTTGGCGGCGGAGCTCATGAGCCTGCTTTCAGCACAGGCGGGCGACCTGTGCCTGTTCGTGGCCGACGCGCAAGCGGTCGCGCGCAAGTCGCTGAACGAGGTGCGCCTGCATCTGCGCAACAAGCTCCGGCTCGTCGATCCGAAGCAGTTCGCCTTCCGCTGGGTCACGCACTTCCCGCTCTTCACGCGCGACGAGGAGGGTGGGCGCTGGTTCAGCGAGCACCACCCCTTCACGGCGCCCGAGGACTGGTCCCTGGGCGGAGCGGGCGCCGATCCGGGCGCGCTCATGAGCCGCTCCTACGACCTGGTCATGAACGGCTGGGAGCTCGGCTCGGGCTCCATCCGGATCCACCGTCCCGAGGTGCAGGAGCGCGTGTTCGAGATCCTGGGGATCGGCCCCGAGGAGCGGCAGGAGAAGTTCGGCTTCCTGCTGGAGGCCCTGTCCTATGGCGCGCCCCCGCACGGCGGCTTCGCGCTGGGCCTGGACCGCAGCGCGGCGCTCACGGCCGGCCTGGACAACATCCGCGACGTGATCGCCTTCCCGAAGACCGCCTCGGCCGCCGACCTGATGTGCCAGGCGCCCGCGCCCGTGCGCCCCGAGCAGCTGGCCGAGGTCCACATCCAGCTCGCGGGCCAGGCTCTGAAGAAGAGCGCTCCGTGAGTGCCCGCGCCCCGGCATCGTTGGCGCCGTTCCCGCACTCTGGAAGACGTGGACTGGCGCGGATCGGAGCTTTGGGACTATCCTTCCGCACCACCACGAGCCGATCGCTGGCCCGAGCCGATGCCCGAGCCGATGCCCGAAACGATGGCTGTCCAGCGCGCTCCTGAAACCAACCCGACCCAGAAGAACCGAGTTTGAAGCGAGAACCGCCCAGAAGAAACGAGCCCGCCAACAAGTACCGGGTCAATCGCCAGATCCGTGTCGCGCAAGTGCGCTTGATCAACGCCGCCAACGAGCAGGTCGGCGTCGTGACCACGGACGAGGCCAGGAAGATCGCCGACGAGGCCGGGCTCGATCTGGTCGAGGTGCAGCCCAACGCCGAGCCGCCCGTGTGCCGGGTGATGGACTTCGGCAAGTTCAAGTACGCGCAAAAGAAGAAGGAGCGTGGGCAGTCGAAGGCGCACTCGACGCTCAAGGAATTGCGCGTGCGTCCGGCCATCGACCCGCACGACCTCGAGTACCGCCTGGTGCAAGGGCGCAAGTTCCTCGAGGAAGGTCACAAGGTGTCGGTCGTGTGCATCTTCCGCGGGCGCCAGCGCGCGCACCCCGAGCTCGGCTTCAACGTGATGAAGCGCGTGAACGAGGCCCTGGGCGACATCTCGAAGGTCGAGAGCCCGCCGCGCATGACCGGCCCGCGCTTGACGATGCTGCTCTCGCGCAAGGGCGGCAGCACGCACGCCGCGCCCGGCTCGTCCCCCGCGCGGCG
>JABFRZ010000053.1 GCA_013140785.1 Planctomycetota bacterium
GTGGGAACGTAGGTCAGGCTCGAGCGGGTTCGTCTCGTGGCCGACCTCGCGACTCCGGCGCTCGACCTGGAGCGTCTGGCCTGGCGCACGCGCGCGGGCGAGCTGGGTTCAGTGACCGGGCTGGTACGCGAGCGCGCTGGGCGGCGCGTGGCCGAGTTCGACCTCACGCGCTCGCTCGCCTGGCGGCTTGCAGGCAGCGTGCGCAGCCTCGAGGTCGAGCAGGGCTCGCGCAGCACGATCGAGCGCGGCGAGCTGATCGTGCGCACGCCCGAGCTCGCCGGGACCGGAGCGCCCGAGGTGCGCGGCGCCCATTGGAGCTTCGCGAGGCCGAGCGTGAGCGAGCCGGCCGAGAGCGGCGCACGTTGCGTGCTCGTGCTGCTCGCCCTGGGCGAACTCGAGCTGCTCGAACTAGAGCTGGAGCCCGATCCGCTCGATCCGGCGCGCGCCCTGCTCGCCCATGGCGCCCAACGCTTCGTCGCGCGCGCGGCCGGTGCTCCTGTCGCCTGGGCCCTGGAGTATCGTAGCGGCGAGCACGTTCTCTTCCGCACGCGTGGCAGCGTCCCCTGACGATGTTGGCTCCGACATGACCAGCCGGCCCGCCCGAACGCTCGAGACCTTCCCCAACCCGAACCCAGGTCGCGACTACGAGATCCGCCTGGAGGCGCCCGAGTTCACCTGCCTGTGCCCGAAGACCGGGCAGCCGGACTTCGCGACGCTGCGCCTCGCCTACGTGCCCGACCGCCTGTGCGTCGAGCTGAAGAGCCTCAAGCTCTACCTCTGGTCGTTCCGCGACGAGGGGCACTTCCACGAGGCCGTGACCAACCGGGTCCTGGACGACCTGGTGGCCGCGCTGGCGCCGCGGCGCATGACGCTCGTGGCCGAGTTCTATGTGCGCGGGGGGATTCGCACGGTGGTGGAGGCGAGCCACCCGTAGACGGGCCCACGGGACCCGGAGTGGTTCAATCGAGGTGACCGTAGCGTCGACGGGGCGGGAGCTCGTGCTCGCTGCGCAGCGCGTTGAAGCCGCGCTTGATGCGCTCGTAGATCGTGCGGCAGCGGTAGTCGTAGTGCGTGAAGGCCGACTTCATGCCGTTGATCGAGAGCGTCTCGAGGTCGTCCAGGTCGAGCCCGAAGGCTTCGACCGCCAGGCGGTACTCCTCGGTGAGCGTGGTGTGGCTCATCAGGCGGTTGTCCGTGTTCAGCGTCAGCCGGTAGCCGAGCCGCTGGAAGACGGGAAAGGGATGGCTGGCGAGGTCGGTGGTCGCGCCGGTGTGCACGTTGCTCGACAGGCACACCTCGAGCGGGATGCGATGGTCGAGCACGTACTGCGCCAGGGGACCGACCTTGACGACCTGACCGTCGTAGATCACCAAATCCTCCACCAGGCGCGTGCCGTGCCCGATGCGGTGGGCGCCGCAGTATTGCAGCGCTTGCCAGATGCTCTCGGGCCCGAAGCTCTCACCCGCGTGGATCGTGATCGAGAAGTTCATGCGCTTGGCGAGCTGGAAAGCCTCGACGTGCTCCTTGGCCGGGTGGCCGGCCTCCTCGCCCGCGAGGTCGAAGCCCACGCAGCCCTTCTCGCGTTGCGAGAGCGCGAGCTCCACCAGCTTGACCGACAGCTCGGGCGTCTCGTTGCGCAGCGCGCACACGATCAAGCCGAAGCCGATGCCGTGGTCGGCGCTGGCGCGGCGCAGCCCGCGCAGCACAGCCAGCATGACCGCGTCGAGCCCGAGGCCGTCGTGCGTGTGAAAGTGCGGCGCGAAGCGCACCTCCTGGTAGACGACGTTCTCGGCGGCCGCGTCCTCGAGGTTCTCGTAGGCCACGCGTTCGAGCGCCTCTTCGCTCTGCATCACCGCGATCGTGTGGCGGAAGCCCTCCAGGTAGAGCCCCAGGTTCTTGCGGTTCGCGCCCTCGAAGAACCAGCGCGCCAGGGCCGCGGGTTCCTGGTGGGGGAGTTCGCGGTAGCCGCTGCGACGGGCCAGGTCGAGCACCGTCGCAGGGCGCAGGCTGCCGTCGAGGTGTTCGTGCAGTCCAACCTTGGGGACGGCGCGCAGGAGCTCGGGAGTGAGCAGGGGTTTCTGGGGACTCATCGCTGGTTTCATCGGCCGAAGTCGGGCCCCGCACGAGCGCCGCGGGCGAGACTCGCGGCGCGCGGGTGCGTATCCTCTGCGCCTCGCGTACTCGCCGTCCAGTGAATGTGAAGGAGACCGTGACCGCTCCCATCCGCCTGCGCTTCGCGCCCTCGCCCACCGGCCATCTGCACATCGGCGGCGCCCGCACGGCGCTGTTCAACTGGGCCTACGCGCGCCGCTCGGGCGGAAAGTTCCTGTTGCGCATCGAGGACACCGACCGCGAGCGTTCCAAGCCCGAGTACGAGCACTCGATCCTCGCAGGCCTGCGCTGGATGGGGATCGACTGGGACGAGGGGCCCGACGTGGGCGGCCCCCACGGACCCTACCGGCAGTCGGAGCGCTACGAGAGATACCGCGCGGCGGCAAACGAGCTGCTCGAGCGTGGCGCCGCGTATCGCTGCTTCTGCTCGGCCGAGCGCCTCGAGGCCGTGCGCGAGGAACGCACCAAGGCCGGACAAAACCCCGCCTACGACGGCCGCTGCCGCGCGCTCGATCCCCTCGAGAGCGCGCGCCGTCAGGCCGCGGGCGAGCCGGCCGT
>JABFRZ010000549.1 GCA_013140785.1 Planctomycetota bacterium
CCCTCCCCACATGTCCGTCTTCGCGGTCCGTTCCGCGCCCGTCTTCGTGGGCGCGTCGATCCTGTTCGCAGCGCTTGCGGGCGGCGGCTGCATCGGAGCGCGCATCGTCTACCCGGTTCTGGCCACGCCTGAAGAGCGGCTCGCATTCGAGGCCGCCGGGCCGGCCGACCTCCAGACCGACGTCTTGCAGGTGGACTCGATGCGCGTCGGCGGGCCGTACCGCGTGGTCGCGGGCGATCTTCTGAGCTTCGAGCTGCCGCCCGAGGTCGGGGTCGAGACGAGCGCGGCCGAGCAAGACACAGGCGCCACGAGCGTGACCATCAAGTGTCGCGTCAAGGAGACGGGCACGGTGCTCCTGCCGATGGTGGGCGAGCAGCACGTCCTCGGGAAGACGACCGGCGAGATCGAGGAGCTCCTCGCTCGGGCCCTGCACGCGCCCGAGCGGCTCCTGAATCTGCCCAATGTGGTCGTCACCCTGGCCGAGTACCGCACTGTCAGCGTGGCCGTGACCGGCGCCGTGAACAAGCCCGGACTGCACGAGCTGCGCAGCGATCATTTGTCGGTGATGGGCGCGCTCATGGCGGCAGGCGGCATCAAGAGCGAGCGCGGCGCCAAGGAAATCCGCGTCATCGGCAAGGACGAAACGGGCCAGACCACTTCGCGCTCCGTCAGCGTGCACCTGGGCGAGATCCCGCTCGGGGACGTGGCCCTGCGCGGCGGCGAAACGGTCGTGGTCGAGCCGCCGTCCGACCGTGCGTTCAGCGTCATCGGTCTGGTCAAGCGCTCGGGCGTGTTCCCATATCCCGCGCCGCGCCGCTACAACCTGATGCAGGCGCTGGCGACCGCGGGCGGCGTGGACGAGTCGGCTGCGCCGCGCTACGCCACGATCTACCGCGTCAAGGCCGACGGCGGCGTGCTCGGCGCGACCTTCAAGATCGACGGCGCCACGCTCGGGGACGGCTCGAACGTGCTCATCAAGGACGGCGACGTGATCGCGGTGGACCACACGCAAGGCAGTTGGCTGCGCATGTTCATCAGCCAGGTGTTCGGCTTCCGCGCCTCGGTCAACCTGAGCCCATCCACCTCGCCGACCCTGTAGCCCGACCAATTCATGAACCCTCGGCTGCAACTTCGCGACTGGCTGCATCTGCAGCGCTTCGCTCGCTGCGAGTCCTCGACGACCTGCAGAGAGGTCGCCTCCGGGCTCTCGCTCCCTCATCGCTGCATCTGCAGCCATTCGCGACGTTTCGCTCGAGGCCTCATGAATAGGTCGGGCTAGAAGATGAGCCAGCCCGAACTGCGTCTGCCGCCCGCCGAGAGCCAGCCCCGTCAGGGCGAGGCCGACCCGGGGCGCATGCTCCAGATCCTGTGGCGCGGCAAGTGGATCCTGCTCGTCGTGCCACTGCTCGCCTTCGGAGGCGCGAAGCTGTGGCTCGCCGCGCAGACGAATGTCTACATGGCAGTCGCCCAGGTCCAGGTGGACGCGCGTTCGCCCAGCGTGCTCAAGTCCGGCGCGGGCGAGGCCATCGAGAAGCCGCGCACGGTGCTCAAGCAGCAGCAAGGCCTGTTCAAGTCCACCACGCTCTTGAAGCGTGTGGCCGAAGCGCCCGCGCTTGCGGGGCTAGAGACCTTCGCGTCCGAGTATCTGGGCGGCAAGACCGTGGTCGGTGCGCTCTACGAGAACCTGCAGACCAGCATCGACATCGAATCCAACCGCCTGTTCGTCACCTTCGCCTCGCCCTACCGCGACGAGACCGTGGTGGTCGTGGACGAGGCCCTGCGCGCCTACATCGAGTTCCACAAGGAGAAGAAGAAGGAGCAGGCCTCGGGTCTGGCCGAGATCGTGCGCCGCGAATGGGACAGCACCAAGGGCGAGCTGGAAGAGACCAGCGCCGCCATCGCCGCGCTGCAGTCGCAGCACACGCTCATCGCCGGCAACGATCGCACGCCGCTGCAGACCAAGCTCGACAATGCCAACACGGCCTGGAACGGCGCGCACCAAGAGGCACAGCGACTGCAGGCCGTGTTCGAGGACATGCAACGGGCCAGCCAGGATCCGCGCGTGTTCCGCGAGCGCGGGCTGTACTTGCGCGCCAAGAGCCCGATCGGAGCGCTGGAGGAGCGCCTGGGCTCGCTGACGCAAGAGCGCGAGGAAAAGGAGCGCGAACTCGAGCGCCTGCGGCGCACGGTGGGAACGGAGAACGCGCACCTGGCCGCTGTGCGCGCCGAGATCGAGAGCATCAGGACCCGCGAGGAAGCGATCGTCCTCCAGTACGCCGAGGACACCCTGCGCAACTCCGAAGTCGATCACCAGCGCGCGCTCGACCACGAGGCCAACCTGGCGGCCGACGTGGATGCGCTGCTGGCGCAGGTCACGGCCCAGAACCAGGTCATGGACCGCATCAAGGACCTGCAGCTCGAACGCGACCACCTGCGCGAGCGCATCCAGGGCTTCGCGGAGCGCATCGGGCAGCTCGAGCTCGAGAACCAGACCGGCGCGCTCAACCTCGACGTGATCGAGTACGCGCGCGCGAGTCTGCGCCCGGTCTATCCCGAGCTCGAGAAGACCATGATCTACGCCCTGGGGGCGGGCGGAATCCTGGCCTTCGGCCTGGTGCTCTTGCTCGGGATCGCCGACCGGCGCGTGCGCGCGGTCGAGGACGTGCCGGGCCTGCTCGGCACGAGCGTGCTCGGCGTGCTGCCCGCGTTGAGGACCTCCGAGCGTTCGAAGGTCGCGCGTCAGGTCGAGGAGGACCCGCACTCGCTGATGGCCGAGGCCATCCGCAGCGTGCGCACGGCCACGATCTTCGCGCTGCCCGGCGGGCGCGGCATGGTGCAGGTCACCTCGGCCAGCTCGGGCGAGGGCAAGTCGGTGTGCGCCAGCAACCTGGCCTTCGCCCTGGCCAAGGCCGGCAAGAAGACGCTGCTGATCGACGCCGACATGCGCAGGCCGGCGCAGCACCAGGTCTATTCCGTCCAGAATTCGCTCGGACTGGCCGGGCTGCTCACGAGCTCGGCCCCGCTCAGGAAGGCGATCATCGCCGAGGTGGCCGTCGGTCTCGACCTCCTGCCGGCCGGCGAGGCGCACGGCAAGGCGGCCGAGCTGTGCGAGGGGCGCGTGCTGTCCGAACTCGTGCAGACCCTGCGCGAGAGCTACGAGTGCATCGTGGTGGACTCGCCGCCGGTGCTCGAGTCCTCCGAGGCGCGCGTCCTGGCCACGCTCTCCGACGCGGTCGTGTTCGTGCTGCGCTTGGACCGTTCGCGAGCTCCGAGCCTCGTGCGCGCGGCCGGCATCCTGCGCAGCGTCGGAGCGCGCATCCTCGGGGCGCTGCCCAACGGGGCCGCAATGCAGCGTGGCGCGCGCGACTTCTCGGGCGGCATCAGTTACGGCGCCGGGCCTCTGCCCGGCACGCACGCGCCGCGCGCGAGCACCGAGAGCGAGGTCGAGACGGCCAAGGAGAAGGCGCGCGGCACCGACTTCCTCGGACTTGGAGAACAGCAAGAGGAATCCGCCTAGGCCAACGGCCCAGGCCGGGCTCTGAGGCCGTCCCATGAGCGCCCTTCCTCGACCGCAGCCGGCCGAAGTCTCCCTGCGGCTCGTGCCGGGGGACGATGCACGGCGCGTGGCCAGCGCCTCGGCCTGGACGCTCGGGTCGATGGCGCTGATGAGCGTCTTGCGGCTGGTGAGCCAGGCCGCGCTGACGTACCTGTGCCTGCCCGAGCACTTCGGCGTGGTCACGCTCATGCGCACCTTCCTGACCTTCGTCGAGATGGTCTCGGACATGGGCATCCGCAACGCGGTCATCTCGCACCCGCGGGGTGAGGAGCGCTCGTTCCTGGGCACCGCCTTCGGCGTGCAGTTCGCGCGCGGGCTCGGCATGTGGCTGGTCACTTGCGCCGTCGCCTGGCCGGCGGCGGCCTTCTACGACGCGCCGCTCTTGCTGTGGCTCCTGCCGATCGCCGGGCTCGAGTCGGTCAACAACGGGTTCTACTCGGTGCGCGCCTACGTGGCCGAGCGGCGCATGCGCTTGGCCGTACCGACGCTGCTCGACGTGTTCGCGCTGCTGGTTTCGGTCGCGACCTCGATCGTGTGGGCCTGGCTCCATCCGGGGCCGTGGGCGCTGGCCTTCGGGCCGCTGGTGGGCGGCGGCGCGCGCGCGCTCGCGAGCCACGCGTACTTCCGGGTCGAGCGCGTGCCGATGTGCTGGAACCAGGAGTACGCGCGCGAGCTCTTCGCCTACAGTCGCTGGATTCTCGGCTCGACCACGGTGAGTTTCGTGGCCCAGCAGTTCCACCTGCTGTACCTGGCGAAGTTCCTGTCGGCGGGCATGCTCGGGATCTACGGCGTTGCCTGGAACCTGTGCGCCCAGGCCGCCAAGCCGATGACCGCGCTCGCCAATCGCGTCATCATCCCGCACCTGTCCGAGGCCCAGCGTCATTCGCCCGAGGCGCTCGCGGCGGCGCTGCGCACGAGCCTGACGCGTTTCCTGCCAGCGTGCCTGTTGGTGTGTTTGGGCGCGGGCTTGTTCGCGTCGGCCATGTTCGGGCTGTTCTACGACGACTCGTTCGTCTCGGGCGGCCCGATGGGGCGGCTGTTCGCGCTGGTGGTGTGGTTCATGATCCTGCAGCACGTGCCGCGCTGCACGCTGCTCTCGCTCGGCGCCACGCGCGGCGTGGCGGCGATGGCCGTGTGGAATGCGCTCCTGACGGTGGTGGGCATCGTCGGCGGCTATGCGCTGGGCGGAGGCGACGAGGGTCTGGGCGCGCTCGAGGGCGCGATCCTCGGCAACGGCCTGGGCAACGTGGCCGGGTGCGCGGTCGGCTGGTTCGCGCTGCGCCAGCGCGGACTGCACGTCGGACGCGTGATGAGCCTGTACTCGCTGGGCTTTCTCGGGCTGCTCGGCGCCGGGGTCTTCCTCACGGACGAGCTCGCGCGGCGCGGCGCGCTGTCCGCGAGCCACGCGAGCCTGGCCGTGACCCTCCTGTTCGCGCTGCCGCTCACGGCCTGGATCTGGCGCCGGACGATCGCGCCACTGCGCGCGCAGAGAGGAGCGCGGGGCTGATGGAGCAGGCCGGCAACTACGGTTTCGTGGTGGATGCGGTCATGGCGGGCTGGTACCCGCTGTGCTTCGTGCTGTTCATGCTGCTGCCGCCGGCTAGAGCGGTGGCGGTCGGGCTGGTGATGGGTTTCTTGCTCCTGCCCAACGTGCTCTACGACTTGCCGGGCATGCCCAACTACGACAAGGGCCTGGCGATCGTGCTCGGCGTCGGTCTGGCGGCCATGACCTGCGACTACCGGCGCTTCACCGGCTTTCGCCCGCGCATGGTCGATCTCCCGGTCCTGGCGCTGTGCCTGGCTGCGTTCCTCTCGGCGCTCGCCAACGGCGACGGCGCCTACCGCGGCACCTCGAACGCCTTCGACTTCGCGGTGCGTTGGGCCCTGCCCTGGTTCCTCGGGCGCCTGTACTTCGCCGAGCTCGATGCGCAGAAGTACCTGGCGCTGGCGGTGGTCGTGGGCGCGCTGATCTACGTGCCCTTCGCGCTGTGGGAGGTGAAGATGAGCCCGCAGCTGCACCGCGAGGTCTACGGCGTGATGCTGCGCTCGTTCAAGCACGCGCACCGAGCCTTCGGGCTGTGGCGTCCGAACGTGTTCGTCTCGCACGGGCTGGCCTACGCGCTGTTCAACTCACTGGCGGCGCTGTGCGCATTCTGGCTGTGGCACACGAAGAGCGTGCGTCAGGTGTTGGGCATCCCCATGGTCTGGGTGGTGTTGGTCCTGTTCGGGATGACTTTCGCGGCGCAGTCCTCGAACGCGATCCTCCTGCTCGGGCTGGGCCTGGGCAGTCTGCTGCTCGCCGCGCGCCACCGTCTGGCGTTCCCGTTGCTCGTGCTCGTGCTCGTGCCGCCCGTGTATGTGACGCTGCGCCAGGGACTGCGCTGGGACGGGCACGAGCTCGTGGCGCTGGCCGAGTCGGTCTTCGGCAAGTCCCGCGCGAGCTCGCTGAGCGTGCGCATCGAGAGCGAGGCGCTGCTGCGCGACAAGATCCTGGAGCGCCCCTGGTTCGGCTTCGACGACTTCAAGGAGTTCACCGGCAACAAGGGCCGCGCCGTGGAGGACAGCCCGATCCTGGTGGACAGTCGCTGGCTCTTGTACCTGGGCTTGTTCGGCGTGTTCGCGCTGGTCGGGCTGTGGGGCATGCAGCTCCTGCCGCCGTACCTCTTGTGGCGCAATCTGCCACCTGCGCACTGGAACCACCCGGCCCTGGCCGCGGCCACCGTGCTGGGTGTCGCGTCGCTCTTGATCACGCTCGACGGATTGCTCAACGCCTTCGAGATCCAGGCCTTCACCGCCGGCGCGGGCGGCGTCGCGCAGCTGTTCGGGACGAGGGAGGGGCGAAGTCTATGGCAAGCCTGAGGACGGATGTGGACACGGCCATCGTGAGCGCACAGCAGGAGCCCTTCTTCCTGGTGGGTTCGGAGCGCTCGGGCACGACGCTCCTGCGGCTGATGCTGGCGCACCACGCGAAGATCGAGTGCGCGCCCGAGTTCGAGTTCCTGGTCGAGGCGCTGCCGGACGACGCGGGCTGGCCCGCACTCGAGCCCTACTACGACTGGCTCGCCACCAACCGCATCTTCTTGCCACACCGGCTCGAGATCGATCGCGCGCTCGACTACCCGGCGCTGATGAAGAGCTTCGTGGCGCAGTACTGTCGGCGCTCCATGAAGCCGATCCACGGCGTCACTTGCCACAAGCACTTCGATCGGCTGCTGCGCGTTTGGCCGCGCGCACGCTTCGTGCACGTCCTGCGCGACGGCCGCGACGTGGCGCGCTCGTGCATCGGCATGGGCTGGGCCGGCAACGTGTGGTACGGGGCCGAGCGCTGGATCGAGGCCGAGGAGTTGTGGGCGCGGCTCGCGGCGCGGCTGGAGCCGGCGCGCCGGATCGAGCTGCGCTACGAGGACCTGGTGCGCGAGCCCGCGCGCGAGCTGACGCGCCTGTGCGCGTTCCTGGGCACGCAGTACGACCAGGGCATGCTCGACTACTCGCGCGACTCGAGCTACGAGCGCCCGGACCCGAAGCTGATCGCGCAGTGGAAGCAGAAGCTCGCGCCCGCCGAGCTGGCCCTGCTCGAGGCGCGCATCGGGCCGCTCCTGCGCCAGCGCGGCTACGAGCCGAGCGGTGTGCCCGCGGCGCGCGTCGGAGCGCTGCGCCGGCTGACGCTCGCGTGCGAGAACCGCTGGGTGCGCTTCTGCTTCCGCCGCCAGCGCTACGGACTCGCGCACCTCGTGCAGTGTCGGATCGCGCACCTGTGCGGGCTGCGCGCCTGGCAGTCGCGGCTGCTGTTGGCGCAGAACGACGTGGACAACCGACATCTCCGATGAAGATCGCCTACCTCGTCAACTGCTATCCGAAAGCCAGCCACAGCTTCATCCGGCGCGAGATCCGCGCGCTGGAGGAGCTGGGCCTCGAGATCGTGCGCGTTTCGGTGCGGCCGCCCGCCAAGGACCTGGTGGATCCGCGCGACCGTGACGAGGTCGCGCGCACGCACGTGCTCCTGCGCCAGCCGGTGCGCCCGGGCGACGTGCTCGCGCAGATCGCCTGCGTAGGCAGGTGGGCCGGCAGATCTCCGCGGGGCTTCGCGCGCGCGCTGCTGGGCGCACTCCAGCTCGGCTGGCGCTCCGACCGGGGTCTGCTCGTGAACCTCGCCTACTTGGTCGAGGCCTGTGCGCTGCTGGACCTCGCCGAGGAGCGTGGCGTGCTGCACGTGCACGCCCACTTCGGCACCAATCCTCCCGCGGTGTGCTGGCTCGCGCACACGCTGGGCGGGCTTTCCTACAGCTTCACCGTGCACGGCCCGGAAGAGTTCGATCGCCCCGTGGCCCTGCAGCTCGGCCGCAAGATCGCGAGCGCGCGCTTCGTGGCCACGGTCAGCGAGTTCTCGCGCAGCCAGCTCTACCGCTGGAGCCTGCGCACGGACTGGGACCGGATCCACGTGGTGCACTGCGGCGTGGACGAGCTCTTCCTGGCGGCCAAGCCCACGCCGATCCCCGACCGGCCGCGCCTCGTGTGCGTGGGACGCTTGTGCGAACAGAAGGGGCAGCTGCTGCTGGTGGAAGCGGTCGCACAGCTCGTGCGCGCGGGCGTCGAGATCGAGCTCGTCCTGGCCGGCGATGGCGAGCTGCGCGCGCCGATCGAGGCCGCCATCGCGCGCCACGGGCTCGCCCAGCGCGTGCGCATCACCGGTTGGATCTCGAACGAGCGCGTGCGCGAGGAGATCTTGGCGGCGCGCGCGTTGGTGCTCGCGAGCTTCGCGGAAGGATTGCCCGTGGTGCTGATGGAGGCGCTGGCCCTGGGCCGGCCCGTGATCTCGACCTACGTGGCCGGCATTCCGGAGCTGGTCGTGCCCGAGCGCTCGGGCTGGCTGGTGCCGGCCGGCGACGTGGACGCGCTTGCACGCGCCATGCGCGCGGCCTTGGAGGCCTCGCCCGC
>JABFRZ010000633.1 GCA_013140785.1 Planctomycetota bacterium
AGGCGATCCTGTGCGTGGGCGAGACGCTGGAGGAGCGCCAGACGAAGTGCACCGAGACGGTCGTGGCGCGGCAGCTGACGCGCGGCCTCGCGGGCGTGACGCGCGCCGACCTCGCGCGCGTGACACTCGCCTACGAACCCGTGTGGGCCATCGGCACCGGCCAGAACGCGACGCCCGCGCAGGCGAGCGCGGTGCACCAGTACCTACGCGGCGTGCTCTCGGGCCTGTACGACGAGGCCGCCGCCGAAGCGCTGTGCATCCAATACGGCGGCAGCGTCAGCCCGAACAACGCCGCGTCGATCCTCGGCGCCCCTGACGTCGATGGGGCGCTGGTGGGCGGTGCCTCCTTGAAGAGCGAGACCTTCCTCCCGATCATCGATGCCGTCGGCGCCAACCCGGCCAGGCGCTAGAATCAGCCCGAGAGCTCCATGGAAATCCTCAATACGCTCCTCTACATCGTCTTCGTCATCTCCGCGATCGTCCTGATCGTCGTCATCTTGCTGCAGGAGGGGCGCGGCGGCGGCTTCGGGCAGGCGCTCGGCGAGCACGGCCAGCAGACCTTCGGGGTGGGTGCGAAGGGCATCAACCGCTTCACCTTCTACACGGCCGCGTTCTTCCTGGGCAGCGCGGTCACGCTGCACTACATCAACCGCAGCGAGAGTTCGAGCTCGGTGATGGACGCGCTAGTCACCCCGGCCGATCCCACGCAATCGGGCCAGCCGAAGTAACCGCGAAACGCGCGTCCATGCTGCGCTCGATGACGGGCTTTGGTGCCTCCGCGAGCGAGGCCGAGCGTGGCACTGCGCTGCGGGTCGAGGTGCGCTCGGTCAACCACCGCCACTTGGCGCTCAAGACGCGCTTGCCGGAGGCCTTCGCCGCGCTCGAGCCGGAGATCGAGGCGCGCGTGCGCGCCAAGTGCGAGCGCGGCGCGGTCAGTATCGCGCTCACCGCCGAGCATCCTGTCGGGAGCGAGTTCGCGCGCGTGGACCGCGAGCTGGCGCGTCGCTACCGGCGCGAGCTGGCCGAGCTCGCGGCCGAGCTCGAGCTCGACCCCCTGATCTCGCTCGAGACCTTGGTGGCCCTGCCCGGCGTCGTGGCCGTCGGCCAGGACGCCACGGCGCCCGAGGTTCTGCACACGGCCGTGCTGCGGCTCGTGGACGAGGCGCTCCTCGGCATGCTCGCCATGCGCGCGAAGGAGGGCGAGAACCTGGCCGCCGACCTGCGCAAGAATGCGCGCGTGCTCGCCCAACTCGCCACGCGCATCGAGAAACGCATGCCGCGCATCGTGCGCGCCCATCGCGCCGCGCTGACGAAACGCGTGCAGGTGCTGCTGGGCGAGACGAAGTCCGTGGCCGGCGCAGATTTCGCGCGCGAGATCGCGCTGCTGGCCGACAAGCTCGACGTGTCCGAAGAGCTCACGCGTCTGGCGAGCCACCTCGGGCAGCTCGAGAGCCTCCTGAAGAAGGGCGGCCGCACCGGGCGCCAGCTCGATTTCCTGGTGCAGGAGATCTTCCGCGAGGTCAACACGATCGGCTCGAAGTGTTCCGACGCCACCGTGGCGCACTGGGTGGTGGAGGCCAAGACCCACGTCGAGCGCCTGCGCGAGCAGGTGCAGAACGTCGAGTAGCCCATGGCGGCGCGCGGCACGATGCTGGTCGTCTCCGGCCCTTCGGGCTCGGGCAAGAGCACGATCTGCAAGCGCATCCTGGCCGACCCGCGCGTCGAGTTCTCGGTCAGCGCCACCACGCGAGCGGCGCGCACCGGCGAGATCGACGGGCGCGACTACCACTTCATGGACAAGCCGCGCTTCCGGTCCGAGATCGAGCGCGGAGCCTTCATCGAGTGGGCCGAGGTCCACGGCAATCTGTACGGCACGCCGCATCTGCCCATGGAACGCGCGCTCGCGGCCGGGAAGGTGTTCCTGCTCGAGATCGACGTGCAGGGTGGAGCGCACCTCAAGGCCCTCGGATTGCCGGGCGTCTACATCTTCATCGCGCCCCCTGACCTGTCGAGCCTGCGCGCGCGCCTCGAGCAGCGTGGCACCGACTCGCCCGAGGTGATCGAGCGCCGCCTGGCCAAGGCCCAGGAGGAGATGCGCGCGCGCGAGCGCTACGATCACGTGGTCGTGAACGAGGATCTGGAGCGAACCGTGGCTGAGGTGTGTCGCCTGGCCGGCCTGGAGGCGATGCCCCGAGGGAGTGTGCGGTGAGCCGCATCCTGCTGGCGGCCGGGGCCTCGGCTGCGCTGCACAAGGCCTGCGACCTCGCGAGCACCCTAGCCCAGGACGGCCACAGCGTGCGCGTCCTGCTGACGCCGCGCGCGGCCGAGCTCGTGCGACCGCAGCTCTTCGAGGCCCTCACCGGCCAGCCGGCCTGCGTGTCCGAGTTCGGCGATGCGCGTCGAGCGGGCATGGATCACATCGAGCTCGCGCGCTGGGCCGAGGTCTTCCTGGTGGCTCCCGCCACGGCTGGCCTGGTCGCGAGCCTCGCCCTGGGCCTGGCCGACGATCTGGTTTCGACCGTGGCGCTGGCGCTGCCGCCTGGGGTGAAGCACCTCCTGTGTCCGGCCATGAACCCGCACATGCTCGCGGCCCCGCCCGTGGCGCGGAATCTGGCCCAGCTCGCGCGCGACGGCTGGCAGGTGGTCGAGCCCGAGGCCGGACGCC
>JABFRZ010000413.1 GCA_013140785.1 Planctomycetota bacterium
GCGACAGGCTGTACTGGGTCTTCGCCATGCAGATCGGCAGGCCGCCGAAGCCCAGCTCCTGGAAGCGGCGGATCTCGGCACTGGCGCGGGGCGAGTACTCGACCCCGGCGGCGCCGTAGAGGCCCGTGGCAATCGTGTGGATCTTGTCCTCGATCGACTGCTCGAGCTGGTAGGCCGGCCGGTAGCGCGCCAGGTTGCGCTCGGCCACGTCCACCACGGCCTGCGCCAGCTCCACGCCGCCCTCACCGCCGCGCGCGAACAGCTCCGAGAGCGCGCAGGCCTCGGCCCCGAAGGCAAGCGCGAGCGCCGCGAGACGCGCGAGCTCGCGCTCGCTGTCGCTCGGGAAACGGTTCACGGCCACGACCACCGGAATGCCGTGCAGGCGCACGTTCTGGATCTGGGCCGCCAGGTTGCTCGCGCCGAGCTCGAGGGCCTCGAGGTCCTCGCGCAGGAGCTCGGGCGGGAGCGGCGCGCCGGCCTTGAGCTCGAAACGCCCCGAATGCGCCTTCAGACCTCGCACCGTGGCGACCAGCACGGCCACGTCGGGCGAGCGGCCCGAGACGCGACACTTGATGTTCAGGAGCTTCTCCGCGCCCATGTCGGCGCCGAAGCCGGCCTCGGTGACCACGTAGTCGAAGTAGCGCAGGGCCAGCGCATCGCCCAGCACCGAGGAGTTGCCGAATGAGATGTTCGCGAAAGGCCCGGCGTGCACGAGCGCGGGCGTGCCCTCGCTGGTTTGCATCAGGGTCGGATCGAGCGCGTCGCGCAGGATCGCCGCCATCGCTCCGGCCACACCGAGCTCGCCGGCGGTCGCGAAGCCGCCGCCGCGCTTCTCGCCGATCACGATCCTCTCCAGGCGCGCGCGCAGGTCGGCGCGCGAGCGCGCGAGCCCGATCACGCTCATCACCTCGGAGGCCGCGGTGATGTCGAAGCCCGTGTTGCGCGGCACGCCGTTCTGCGCCCCGCCGAGGCCGATCTGGACCTGGCGCAGAGCGCGATCGTTCATGTCCACCACGCGCCGCCAGGTCACGCGCTCGGGCTCGAGCCCGAGCGGGTTGTCGAGCAAGAGCGAGGTGTCGAGCGCGGCCGCCAGCAGGTTGTTGGCCGCCGCGACGGCGTGGAAGTCGCCCGTCAGGTGCAGGTTGATCTCCTCCAGCGGCACGACCTGGCTCGCGCCGCCGCCCGCGCCGCCACCCTTGACGCCGAAGACCGGCCCCATCGACGGCTGGCGGATGGTGCTGACCGCCGCGCGGCCGATGCGGTTCAGGGCCATCGAGAGTCCGATGGTCGTGACGGTCTTGCCCTCGCCCGCCGGTGTGGGCGTGATGGCGGTGACGAGCACGTAGCGCGCCCTGCCCTTGCGCGCACCGCCACCGAGGGTGTGGTCGAGCTTGGCCTTGTAGCGACCGTAGGGACTCAAGCTGTCCGGCGGCAGGCCCGCACGCCGGGCCACCTCGTCGATCGGCAAGGGGACGTTCAACTCGGTCTCTAGCATGTCGGGGGGGGGTACGCAGTTCGGGGTATGGCGGCAGCAGAGCATGACGCCATGCTCCTAGGAAAGGTCCCGCATCTCACGTCCGAGTACCCCTGGGTCCAACTGCCCTCGAGCTGGAGAAAGCAACGGAAGCCATGGAAGCCATGAAGGCCACGAAGGCTGGAGCGCCGAGAGACGCGGCGCCGGGTCGGAACGGGCATGCCCTGATCAAGATCGGGGACTTCGCCAAGCTGGCCGGCACGAACCTGCGCACGCTGCGCTATTACGAGGAGATCGGCCTGCTGCATCCCGCCCTGCGCAGCGCGGGCGGCTTCCGCTACTACCGGGCCGAGGACCTGGAACGGCTGGCGATGGTGGCCAGCTTGCAGCACCTCGGGCTGGAGCTCGCGCGCATCGGCGAGCTGATGGACACGCGCGCGGATGGGCGACCGCGCGTCGAGTTCCAGGCGCGCGTGCGGCGCGCACTGCAGGAGCAGGCGGCCCTGATCGATTCCCGCATGCGCGAGCTGGATGTCCGGCGCAAGGGGCTGGACCAAGCCCTCGCGAAGCTCGCCGAGTGCGCGGACTGCAGCCACAGGCCTGCGGGGCTCAACAACTATTGCAACCCGTGCCAGATCGACCGGCAGGCCTTGCCTGCGGATCTGAGCGCGCTCTTCTGAGCCCCTGAGGCCGGCGGCACGGTTCGACGGCAGCCTCGCGAAACCCGGCGGAGTCGAGGCGTGTCCTTGTCCTTGGGGACGCCCGGTCGGCACGGACGCTCGCGGGGCAGCCCGTGGAGCAAGCTCGGAATGCCCGGAAGGAATCGCTCGGGCAGGACTCGGGAAGGAACCGTCCCAGCCGTCGTCCAGGCGCGTTCGGCGCGCGAGCTCCCGGTGGAGGGTGCGCTGGGAGACGGTAGGATTCCTCAGCCACCCACCCAACCATGAGACCGCTCGTCGTCCTGCTGCTCGTCCTCGGATCCCTGGCTGCCCTGTTCTTCGCTCTGACCACCCTGGGCTCGGGGCGACAGAGCGACGCGACCCGCGGCGTGGTCGTGGATCCCACGCCCGAGAAGGCCAAGCCGACGGCCGTTCTTGTGCAGCCGATCGCTCCAGCCGATGCACGCGCGACCCCAGCCGCGACGGATGGCACGCGCCAACCCGTCTCCCCCGCCCGTGACCCGGCCGGCCCGAAGCTGGCCTTCGGAGCCATCCATGGCAAGGTGATGAACGAGGAGGGCAACCCGATCGCAGGCGCGCGCGTCAACCTGTTCGACGTCAAGCCTTCGACGCTCGGCGAGGACGCCTACCTCCTGACCGGCGAGGATCCGCCGCGTCCGGTGAGCAAGTCGGAGACCGACGACAAGGGCACTTTCCGCTTCGAGCAGCTCGATCCGCGCAAGGACTGGAGCCTGGCGGTGACCCACGACCTCTACGAGCACTGGGCGTCCGAGGTCGAGATCCCCGTACCCGAGGGCGGCGTCTATCCCGAGACGATCCTGCTCAAGGCGGGCCAGAGCCTGAGTGGCTTCGTGTACGCCGTGGCGACCAAGCAGCCCATCGAAGGAGCGCTCCTGGTGGCGGAGAACCCCTTCGCGGTGACACTCCCGAAGAACAAGCGCAGCCAGACCCGCCTCGAGGCCATGACCGACGGACAGGGGAAGTACGTCTTCGCCAACGTCGGGATCTCGCCGAATCAGAACCGCATGTTGACGGTCTCGGCGCCCGGTTACGCGACGCAGGTCCACAACAACTTCGCGATGGTGGGCACCTCCAAGCCGTCGAACAGGATCAAGGGCAACAAGCAGGAGCCCGTGCGCAGGATCGCCCGCACCCAAGACTTCGAGCTCGAGCCCGGGCACGTCATCGCCGGGAAGGTGATCGGTCCGGACCACGGCGGAATGGCAGGGATCGAGATCGAAGCCTTGAACTCGGCCGGCGCGATCGGCTCGACGGGCGAGAGCGCATCCGGCAAGAACGGCGAGTTCCTGATCGAGGGGCTGGCTCAGGGCATCTACACGCTGCGCGTGACGGCCACGAACTACGACGCCGCGCCGCTGCAGCGGGTCGAGACCGGCAACACCAACGTGGTGATCGAGCTGTTCGAACTGGCTGTCGTCACCGGCCGAGTGGTCGATGCCGACGGCCGCGCGCTGACGAGCTTCACCGTGAAGGCCCGCGCCGCCAACGAGGTCAGCAACGCCTACGGAGCCGTTCTGGCGCACAAGGCCGTGCGCGACTCCGAGGGCCGCTTCGAGCTCACCGGAGTGCCGGAGGGTTCCTACGTGATCGAGGGCCTGGCCGAGGGCTACGCCTCGTGCTTCAGCGAACCCTTCACCGCCACTCAGGGCTTGGTAGCCAGCGACATCGTGGTGCGCATGACGCGCGGCGGCTCACTCAGCGGGGTGGTCCTGGATGCCTACGGCAACACGCCGATCGCCGGGGCGGAGGTTTCCACGCACGAGAACGACTTCGTCGATGGCAACTTGTGGGAGATCTTCGGGGCCTTGGACTCGGCCATGACCAGAACCAAGGCGTTCACCGACGAACAGGGCCGCTTCACGATGGACGTGTTGACCCCGGGCCTCTACCAGGTACACGTCCGCGCGCGCGGGTTCGCGCCCGATTTCATCGGAGACGTCGAGGTCATCGAGGGCCAGGAGACCGAGCTGCCGGCCAGGACCCTGATCAAGGGTGCGACCATCGATGGGATCGTGTACGGCCGCAACGCCTCGGTCGAATGCGGCGCCACGGTGCAGCTCAATCCCCAGGATGTGAACGCCACCTCGGGTAGCCGTCAGACGCGCTCGGACGGGACCGGTCGCTTCGTGATCGCGAACGTCCAGCCGGGCACCTATATCCTGACGGCCACGCGCCCGAGCGGCGGCATGGGCAACCCCTTCGAGGCCCTCGCCGACATGAAGCAGTCGGAGGTCACGCTCTCGATCGAAGACGGGGGTCTGCACGAGATCGAGCTGCACCTCGGCCCCAAGCGGGGCAACTGAACCTGACCCGCGGAGGCGTGCACGGATGAAGGTCCTGCTCCCGGTGCTCTTGGTGGGGCTGGCGCTTGGAGCCGGCGTGTTCTTCCTACAGCTGGATGCGGATGGCGCGGGCCGCGGGACCAAGGACCGGCCCTTCAGCGGGCGCAGCGCCGGGCCCGGGGCTGCCCCGAGCGCGGCCCCGTCCGGCAAGCGCACACCCCCGACTCCCGAAGCAGGAGCAGGCCGTCAGAAAGTGGATTCCCTGGCCGCCCCCAGGACGCGCGGGACCTTCGAGGGCCTCGTGATCGGAGACGGGAATCCGATCCCCGGCGCGAGCCTCTCGCTCGTGCGGGACGAACAAGTGTTGGGCGAGGCCAACACAGACGAGCACGGTCGTTTCCGGCTCGAGTGCGCACCGCTCGCGGCGGCCGCGACCCTGCGCGTCCGCGCGCGTGGTTTCGTGTCCCTCGAACGGCCCATCGCTCCACGGCCGGCCGGAGGCACCGCCCTGCTCGGCAACGTGCGTCTCTTGCGCGGTCAGCGCATCGTCGGCCGGGTGCTGGACGGGCGCGGCCGAGGAATCGCGGATGCCGAAGTGCGGGTCGAGCCGACGAACCCCGGCAGCGACGTCCTCGTGGCCATCGCGCACACCAGACCCGATGGCGCCTTCGAGGTCGCCGACGCGCCGCCGGGCACCGTCTCTGTCACGGCGCGAGCCAAGGGCTTCGGCGAGCAAGCGGTGCGCTACACCGCCAGCCCCACGCCGTTCGAGATCCAGCTGGAACCCGGAGTCACGCTGCGCCTCTACTTGAGCGGCCCGCGTGGTCGGCCGGTGGTCGGAGCCGATGTCACGGTCCAGGCCCCCAGCGACGTTCGCGGCGGAAGACGCACGGCGAAGAGCGACGAGAACGGCCGCGTGGCCTTCGAAGGACTCGGCGCGCCGACCTGGAGCGTACGCGTGAGCCACCCCGAGTTTCGGCCTAGCAGTCTCAACCAAGTCGCGGCGACAGAAACCGAGACGGTCATCGAGTGCCTGCCCTGGCCGGCGATCGAGGGCGTCGTGCGAGCCCCCGCCGGCAAGCCACCGCCGCCCGGCACACGAGTCCAAGCCCTGCCCGCGTCCGCGCCCGGCGATCGCATCGCCCAGCTCGATGGCGGAGTCGAGGTCGGGGCCGATGGCTACTTCCGCCTGAGCGGGCTGCGCCCAGGCGATTGGCGGGTGTGCGTGGCCGCGCCGGGCTTCGCGCCCACGACCTCCGTGCCCGTCAAGCTCGGCATCGAAGGCGACGGCTACGCCGGCACAATCGAGCTGCGCGCTGGCGGAAGCCTGGCTCTCGCGCTCGTGCTCGGAACCGAGCCCGTGCCCGGCGCGGAGCTGGAGCTGTTTCAGAGCGAACCCACCCCGGCCCAACTCTGGGCGCTGCAGGGCTCGCGCGGCCCAAAGCTCGGACGGCGCGTGACGAGCGGGCCAGACGGCCGCGCGACCTTCCCTGATCTCTCCCCGGGCCAGGTGTGGGTCGCGGTCTATGCCGAGGTTTGTCCTCCGGCCCGCTCGGGCCCGCACGAGGTCGGAAGCGACCCAGGCGCAGCCGCCATCCGGGTCGAGCTCGCACGCGGCGCGCGCATCCAGGGCCGGGTCTCGTCCGCGCAGGGAACGCCCCTCGCCCTCGCGCAGCTGCGCATCGTCGAGAGCAAACGGCACCTCGGCTTCCCGCTCATGCTGGCAAGCGATACCGAGGGACACTACACCAGCGCCTGGCTGCCCCCCGGCCGGTACACGATCGAGGCCTTCACGGCAGCGGATCCGACCAAGCGCTCCGGGCCCTCCGAGTTCGAGCTAGGACCGGGCGAGCAGCGCACTCTCGACCTCACGCTGTGACCGAGCCGAGTCCCTTCAGCGCCGAAGACTGGGCGTTCTACCTCTCCGGCCAGCTCGGACGCGAGGTGCGCGTGCGCTACGGACGCGCGCGGCGCCAAGTGATCGTGGCCTACCCCGAGCGCGCCGGCCTGCAGGGCCTGCGCGGCCTGCGTATTCGCATGAACCAGGCCTTCGGTCGCGCACCGTCTGCGGCGCGCGGCTGTCGCCGACTGGTTGCGGGCCGGACGCGGAGCGCGCGCTGCCTGCCGCGAGCTCGACCGGTGGATCGCCTCGATCGTGGGCACGCTGGGGCCGCCGCCGCCGGCGCGAATCGTCACGCGCGGCGCGCACCACGACTTGGCCGAGATCACGGCGGACCTCTTGGCGCGCGAGTTCCGCGCCCTCGCGCCCGCGCGGCACCCGCGCGGCGTCACCTGGGGCCGGCGCGGGGCGCGCAGCGCGAGGCGCTCGCTGCAGCTCGGATCCTTCGATCCGGAGACCACGCTCGTACGCATCCATCCCGTGCTGGACCAGCAGGCCGTGCCGCGCTGGTTCATCCGCTACGTGCTGTTCCACGAGCTCCTGCACGCCGAGCTGAACCAGCCCTGCGCGGGCGCGCGGCGCGCGCAGCACCACGGGCGCGAGTTTCGCCTGCGCGAGCAGGCCTATCCGGGCACGGCTCCGGCGCTGACCTGGCAGGAGGAGCACCTGTCGGCGCTCTTGCGCTCGGCGCGCAGCGGAAAGCCGATGGCGATTCCGCGCGCGGTTCGTCCGACGGCGATCCTGCAGAAGCTACTGTTCGATTCGTGATCCCGATCCAGGTCGTGATCCCGATCTTCGAACGAGCGCTTCGGCGCGCGGCTACGTGATCGGACCGTCCACCGCCGTGGCGCAGGTCCCGAGCACGTTCCCGCCCAGGCCCTCGAGCATCTGGTAGGCCTCCTCGACCAGGCCCTTGGGCGTGGCGCCGATGCGCACCACGAGCAGGATCCCGTCCACCACCGAGCCGATCAGGCTGGGGTGGTTGGTGGTGAGCACCGCCGGCCCGTCGAGCAAGACGTAGTCGTAGCGCCGCTTGAGCGCGTTGAGCAACGCCTGCAGGCGCTCTAGGTCGAGTCCGGGGTTCTGGGACGAGGCCCCAGCGCCGATGAGGTCGAAGCGCTCGACCGCAGTCGGACGGATGCCTTGGTCGATCGTGATCGCACCCTGCAGGAGCTCGGTCAGTCCCTGGCGGCGCGGGTGGCCGAGGTAGTCCTCGATCGATGGATTCAAGCGGTCGCAGTCCACCAGACACAGACGCAGGTTCGAGAGCTCGACCAGGGACAGCGCCAGGTTGATCGCCGCCACGCTCTTGCCTTCGTGCTCCGCCGCGCTCGTCATCAGGATGGAACGCGCGGCGCCGTCGGGGTTCAAGGCCAGGAGCGAGTTGCGGAAGCGGCGGAACTGCTCGGCCGCGTGCGAGGACGGCGCGCGCAGGACGACCAGCTCTTCGCGCAGGAGCGGGATCTCCCGGCCCTCGCCGGGCTTGGCCACCTCGAGGGTCGCGGGCTCGGGTTGCGCGGTGAAAGGGGCCATCGAGGATTGCAACCGGTCCAAGCCGGCGAGGTTCCATCCTCATCGGTCGGCGGGGTGGACTTCCAGTGCGCGCGGCCGGAAATCCTCGCCGCAGGAAATCCCCCCCGCCGAAGATCCTCGACCGTGCCGCCAGCCCGGGAGCCGTCAGAAGCGTGGAATCTCGAAGCGCCCGAGTTCGCGCGCCGCGTCCCGGATCTCGGTGCCCGGAGCGGGGGGCCAGAGGAGCCGCTCGAAGCGTCGGCCGAGCTCACCCTTGGGGCCGCGCCCGGCGGCCCGCGCGAGCGCGTGCAAGAAGACGTCACCGTCCTGGTCACGACCCGCGGCGTACAGGTTCGAGGCAGCGCGCTCGATGGCGTCGATCAGCGGGCGGGCTCTCTCCAGCGTACGATTCTCCTGCAGCGCGAGCACCATCCCTGCGTGTAGCTGCTCGCGCGCCATCCGCTCGGCCGGGATCGCGACCGGGTAGCCCGCCAGGGCGGCGAGCAGCGCAAGGTCGGCCGCGGGGCCCTGCAGGGCGTAGCCGCCGGAGCTCAGCACCTGCCCTACCTTCGTGCCGGGCACGAGCCCGAGCAAGAGGCGCACGCGCTCG
>JABFRZ010000140.1 GCA_013140785.1 Planctomycetota bacterium
TGCTAGAGTGGGTCATGGTTGGCCTCCTTGTGGTGGGTGGGTGTTTCTGGAAGACCCTCCCTTACCACTGAGGCGCGTCGCGACCTCGCGTGGAGGCCGGCCTTCTCATCCCATCTGCGTCGGCGCGTCTTGCCACGATCGGCGATGGCTCGGGGAAATGGACAGCGTTCTTGTTACGAGCCCTTGGTCGGGTCTTGACGACCCGGCGGCGTAAGCGGCTGGAATCCGGCGCACACGAGCACGGGTTGCGGCGGGTATTTCTGCGCGAGCGCGGTGCACTGCACGAACACCGTAGCGCGGCCCGTGACGTAGCGCCTGGCCGCGCAGGCGTGACATAGGCTTCGCGGGAAGGGCGGATCGAGGACCTCGTCGGAGCGCACGGGCACTGCGGGTAGCCTATCGATCCAGAATCGATCCGCGCCGTTCTCCCCTGCGCGCGTCTCACTCCATCGGGATCTTCGTCGCGCGCAGCATGTGGCTGCGACCCGTGGAGTGCGCGAGCGCCCTCGTGCGGGCCTCGGCCGCCGCCTTCTCCGGGTAGGGGAAGGTCTGGACGGTCTTGCCTGTGCCACTGCAGACTTCCCACACGATCTTCATGCGACCCGCTTTCGCGGTCGGGCTCGGCCGACTCGCTACCGGCTTCTTGCTGGCGATCTTGGCGATCTTCTCGGCAACGGGTGCGCTCGCCACTTTGGCCGCACGGGAGGGACTGACACGGTTGGATGTGCGCACCATGCGCGCTGAATAGGCGATCCCCACCTCCACGTCCAGCTTGATCCGAGATCGCGGGCCATCCGAGTGCGAGTTTCTCGCCCGTGCCCAGGCAGAGGTGTCGCGGGGCCCCGTGGAGGCTACCTTGCCGCGATGAGCCTCGACTTGCTCCCGGCCGTCGAACTCGAGCCCGAACTCCCCGCGCGCAACGCCGTGATCTGGCTGCACGGCCTCGGAGCGGACGGGCACGACTTCCCGCCCATCGTGCCCGAGCTACATCTCGCTCCCATGCTCGCGATCCGCTGGGTCTTCCCGCACGCGCCCTCGATCCCAATCGCGATCAACGGCGGCATGGTCATGCCCGCCTGGTACGACATCCGCTCGCCCGATCTCGGCGCGCGCCCCGACGAGCGCGGCATCCGGCTCTCCGCCGCACGGGTCGTGCGCCTCATCGAGCGCGAGATCGAGCGCGGCGTCCCGAGCGAGCGCATCGTCTTGGCCGGCTTCTCCCAGGGCGGCGCGATCGCAGCGCACGTCGCCTTGCGGCACGCAGAGCGTCTGGCCGGGCTCGTGGCGCTCTCCACTTACCTCGTCCTGCCGGAGACGTTGGAGGCCGAGCGCAGCCAGGTCAACCGCGAGCTGCTCGTCTTCCAAGCCCATGGCAGCTTCGACCCGATGGTCACCCTCGCGCGCGGTGTAGGCTCGCACGAGCACCTCTGCGCGCTCGGCTACGAGGTCGAGTGGCACGAGTACCCGATGGAGCACCAGGTCTGTCTGCCTGAGATCCGCGACCTCGGTGTCTGGCTCGCGCGGCGCTTCGAAAGCTGACGGGCCGCCCCAGCAGGCGCGGCTACGCGGGCGAGTACGTCATGCCGCGCCGCTGTCCCGCGGTGCGGACCTGGCCGGCTTCGATCAGGCGCTTCATGACCGGGCGCATCGCGGTGGTGTCGGTTGCCAAGGCCGCCGCGATCTGCTCGCCGCGCTGGCCCGGATTGCTGCGCACGTAGTTCAGGAGCACCTCGGGCAGATTGTCGAGCGCCGCGCTCGAGCGCCGAGCCTCGCTCCTCCTGCCCGCGCTTCCGGCGCGGTTCAGCGTGAGGCATGCGCTCAGCGTCACGCGCGCCTCGCCCAAGGCCTGACGCGTGACAGTGTCCTTCGACGCTGCCAGGGCCTTGTCGATCGAGCGTAGGGCCGCGGAAGCATGCCGCAGCGCGGGGTCGGCCTTGGCCTGCTTCTTGGCCTCGCGCTCCTTGATCGCTGCGATCTTCGCCTCGAGGTCGGCGATCCTCTGATCGATTCCACGGCGCTTGCTGCGCGGGGCGGATTCTTCGTCCTTGTGGGCTTGCTTCTTCTTGGCCATGTCGAGGGGGTGCGAGAGCGGACTGTGGGGGCGAGGATTGAGCCAACGGAAGCCGC
Organism: Planctomycetota bacterium; assembly: GCA_013140785.1. Lineage (GTDB taxonomy): Bacteria > Planctomycetota > UBA1135 > UBA1135 > JABFRZ01. The sequence continues at coordinate 2,128 of JABFRZ010000140.1, forward strand.
CGGGATCAAGCCCGCGATGGCGCGCTGGCACCCGACCACGGCCGCCGTGGCCCTCGGGTAGCCTGCGCTTGCGCCGGCCCACCGGGCTCGGCCCGAGGCATGGGGAGCGAGGATGCCTTACTCTCGGCCTGGCATGGCGGCCGCGAGCGCAGCCGTGCAGCCCGCGGCGCTCGCCGCGCTTCGATCCTGAGCGAGACCCACGCATGACCCTCGACCTGGACCCGATCAAGTCTCGCCTCGTCCAGGCCGGGTACCCGCGCCCCGAGCCGGGCCCGGCGGCCGAACGCGTACGCGCGTCGAGCCGCGAGGCCCAGGCCGCGCGTGCCGAGCTGCGCGAGCACATCATCGAGGACGTCTGGGCCCTGCTGGACGAGGTGGAGGCGCTGCGCGCGCGGAGCGTGACTCCAGGCTGAGAGCGTGTCGGAAAAACCGCTACTGCGGCTTCGCGAGCGGGGCGGATGCTTCGTCAGGCTCGGCGAGACGTGCTCGGCGGCCACAGAGGCCGCCTGCGCCGCCTCGCTGTCGCCTTCCTCGCC
>JABFRZ010000010.1 GCA_013140785.1 Planctomycetota bacterium
TTCTGATGGCGGCTCCAATCCCGGGGAGACGCTACGCTCCAACGAACGGCTTGAGAACCGTGCTCCGCGCTCGCTTGATCCCCGCGCACACCAGTCCCCCGCCGCGCGCGCGCTGCGCGTGTTTCGCCCGAGTCCTCGCCGTGCTGGTCGCGCTCGGCCTCGCCGCCTGCGGGAAGGACACGCCCGCCTTCGAGCACCGGCCCGCGCCGCACAAGCTGCTGCTGGTCGGTTGGGACGGCGCGACCTTCCGCATGCTCGATCCGCTGGTCGCCGCCGGGCGCATGCCCAACACGGCCAAGCTGCTCGCACGCGGCGTGCACGCGCGCCTGGAGTCCACCGTGGTGCCGATCTCGTCCTCGGCCTGGATCTCGGCCGTGACCGGCAAGACGCCCGGGAAAACGGGGGTCTACGACTTCTTCGACCGACTCCCGGACAGCTACGCGGTCGCGATCATCAGCGCGCGCACGAACCAAGCGACACCGCTGTGGCGCACGCTGGCGCGCAACGGACGGAAGAGCCTGGTCTTCGGCGTGCCGATCACCTATCCGCCCGAGCCGATCCCGGGCGTGATGGTGGCGGGGATGCTCGCGCCGCCCGACTCGCTGTACACCTGGCCACCCGAGCTGGCGGCGGAGCTGCGCGCGCGCGGCTTCGTCCCGGACGTGGGCACATGGAGCGTCGAGCAACGCTTCACGCCCGCGCTGGTGGCCGAGCAGCTCGAGCTCAAGCGCCAGATCCTGCTCGAGCGCCTCGCGCGCCGCGACGAGTGGGACCTGGCCATGATCGTCTTCAAGTGCCTCGACGTCTTGTCGCACCGCTCCTACGACAACTCGCTCGACGGACCCGTGGCCGAGCTGTACGTGGCACTCGACGGCGTGCTGGGCGAGCTGGTGGCGGCGGCCGGGCCCGACGCGAACGTGATGCTCGTTTCCGACCACGGCTTCCAGGCCTACCAGAAGAGCTTCCACCTGCAGCCGTGGCTGTTCGCGGCCGGCTTCGCGACGCCCAACCCCGCTGCGTCCAGCGCGCCACTGCGCGGCGGACCCCTGAGCGCGGTGCGAGTCGATCAGCACGAGCGCCAGATCGCGGCCGTGGATCTCGCGAAGACGCGCGCGTTGGCGGTCAACTGCGAGGGCAACTTCGGCGGCATCCGCCTGAACGTCGCGGGGCGCGAGCCCCAAGGCATCGTCGCGCCAGGCGACGTCGAAGCGGTGCTGGCGGAGCTGAGCGCGGCGCTGCTGGCCGCGCAGGCAGAAGGTCTGGACGGGCCGCTGGTGACGCGCACCTGGAAGGCCGCCGAGCTCTACCCGGGCCCGTTCACAAACAAGCTGCCCGATCTCCTGTTCGAGACGCACCCGGACGTCGTGTGCCGCACGGATCGAAGCACGAGCTGGTTCGTCGATTTCACCGCCGGGACGCGCGTGATCTCGGACCACGACCGCGGCGGCATCTTCGTGGGCGCCGGGCCCGCCTTCGCGGCGCGGCCCGAGCGCGCCGACGCACGCATCTTCGACGTCGGGCCAACGGCGCTGCACCTGCTCGGCGTGCCGGTCTACGACGACGTGGACGGTCAGGTGCTGACGCGCTTCCTCGCGGCCGGCCCGGCGCCGCGCTTCCTCGCCGAGCAGGACGAACCGGGGCGCGCGGCCTGGCCGCGGCCGCCGGAGCACATCGGCACCGATCAGGAGCGCAGCCATCAGCTCGAGCTGCTCGAGGCCCTGGGCTACGCGGGCGGCGGCGAGGACGAGCCGAAAGCGAAGGCCGAGTGACCCCACGCGCTTCGGCGGCCCGCGCTCGGAAGAAACTCTGGTCACCGCTTCGCATCCAAGCCGTACCGACCGGTCCGGACCCAGACGCCCAGAGAGCTCGCACCATCATGTCGAAGATCACGTCATCGAAGATCGTGTTTCTGACCCTGCTCGCGTGCCTGGCGCCGTTCGCCACGGCCCAGGAGAAGCCGCCGCGCGATGTGAAGCACTACAACCTCGGGAAGAACGCGCTCGCGCTCTCGGGCTACGACCCGGTCGCCTACTTCGAGGAGGGCGGCGGCAAGCCCAGGAAGGGCGATGCGAAGCTCGAACTCGTGCACGAGGGCGCGCGCTACCGCTTCGCGAGCGAGGCCAACAAGGCGCTGTTCCAGAAGAGCCCCGCCAAGTTCGAGCCGGCCTACGGCGGCTGGTGCGCCTACGCCATGGCCCAGAAGGAGAAGGTCGAGATCGACCCCGAGTCGTTCCTCCTGCGCGACGGCCGCCTGATGCTCTTCTACAAGGGCTGGTTCAACGACACGCGCGAGAAGTTCAAGAAGGACCCGGCCGCGCTCACCAAGAAGGCCGACGAGAAGTGGGCCGAGCTGATCGCGCCGCCGCAGCCAAGGTAGAGCTTCGAGAGGGGGCGGGCTCGGCTCCATCGCGCTCGTAGGGCCGTAGGGCCCGCGTGGCCCGTGCAGGGGCCCGATCGTGGACCGGCCCGGGAATCTTGGCCGAGGGCCCCGGGATCTATCGCCTCCGGGGGTGAGCGCCCGCTCGGGCGCGCCCGACGACCCCGAACCTGGAGCGATGACCGTGAAGATCTCCCGCACGTCCCGAGTTTCCCTGCATGCGAGCTGCCTGGCGGCTCTGAGCCTGGTTTCGATTCCCGTCTCGAGCTGCGGTGGCGGAGGGGG
>JABFRZ010000145.1 GCA_013140785.1 Planctomycetota bacterium
GTGCTCGACCTCGAGGGCCGAGCGGTCGCTGCCCTCGAGGTGTGTCGCATCGCGCCCTTCGTGTCCCGACCAGGCGATCCGGCGACCCGGCGCGGGGCACCGACCGACGACTGCGCGACCAGCGACGACGGCGGGCGTTTCAGCATGAAGGTGCCCCGGCTCGGCCGGTTCGCGGCGTCCTCTCCGGGCTGGACGACGGTGCTCAGCGGCGAGCTGCCGCTGGACGAGGGCGGCGAGTCGTTGCTGGTCGTGGCGCGCTCGCAGCCGCTCGCCGGCCGGGTCGTGGACGAGCGGGGCCGCCCGCTCGCGGGCGTGGAGGTCGCGCTCGAGATCGCTCCGCAGCGACTGCTGGCCCTGGGACAGGTGCTGGACGCCGCCATGCCCATGCCGCGTACGCTCGTGACGGACGAGTCGGGAGCCTTCGCATGCGACGACGCTCCACGCGCGGATCTGGTAGTCGCGGTGTGGAAGGAGGGCTTCGAGCGCCACATCGTGGAGCTCGCGGATCCGTTCGGGGATCCGTTCACCTGGCCGAAGTCCTCCGCGCAGGACTCCGGGTTCGAGCCCTTGCACCTGGTGCTGAAGCAGAGCTCGCTCCCGACCGTGATCGGGACGGTGGTCGACGCCTCCGGGCAGCCGGTAGAGGGCGCCTCCGTTTCGGCCGGGCAGGGAATCGCGAGCAGCGATGCGGCGGGGTCGTTCCTCGTGACCTTCGATCCCGAGCACGGGTCCAACCGGCCTTGTGCCGAACACGGCCATTCGACCACGGCGCCCGAACGCCCCGAATCCATCGAGTTGCGCGCCGCGCGCGCGGACCTCGGCATGGCGCGCTGCGAGATCGCGTTCCCGCCCGCGGGCGCGCCGCCCGTCGCGGTGCAGCTCGTGCTCGCCAGCCAAGCGCAGACGATCGAGGGCCGCGTGCTCGATCTGCGCGGAGAACCGGTGGCCTCGGTCGAGGTCTTCGTGTTGGAGGACACGCTCTTCGGCTGGGAGCCGGTCGAGGGCTCGGGCTCGATCTCTCACCGCTCGCTGGAGTCCATGCTAGGCGCGTCGCCCGCATCGACCTCCGCCGACGGCAGCTTCCGCATCGTCGGCCTCTCCGAGCGGAGCTACCGGCTGCAGGTCCTGCACGCGGAACGCCTGCTGAGTACGATCAGCGATCCGATCTCGTCCGGCAGTCGCGGCGTGGTCCTGACCTTCGATCCCGAGGCCCGCGGGCGCATCGCCGGGCGCACCGTCGATCGACAAGGCCAGCCCGTGGCGGGCGTGCGCGTGTCGGTGTCGTGCCGGCAGTGGTGGGCCGGGCCTGAGGACAGGGACTTCGCGCTGGCGATCGGCGCCGCGACCGAGACGGATTCCGAAGGACGCTTCGCGCTCGAGGACGTGGCCCACGCGGGCGTCTTCCTGCGGCTCGAGGGGCATGGCATCGTGCCCGACATCTTCCGCGACATCGACTCCGAGCCCGAGCGCACGACGCTCGAGCTGGTCGTCGGACGCCGCTGCCACCTGCAGTTCCACTGGGGCGACTGGAGCGAGCGCGCCGACCGGCTGCATCTCGAGGCCGAGGACGGGACGACGCTCGGCTTCATGGACCTGCGTGGGTGGGGAGTGACGCCCCTCGACTCGATACCCGTGGACACCGGACTCTCGCCCGCCATCGCGATCCCGGATCACGCGCTCCATGCCGTCCTCACGCGCGGGGGCAGGGAAGTCACCCGCGTCCCTCTCGCGCCGGTCCCGGGCGAGCTCGAGCTCGTTCGACTCTGAGGAAGCACGCGTGCGCCAACGACCTCTTCGCCGACCCTTGGGGGCACTGTCACGAACTCCTGGACGCTGAGCCTGTGAAGAAACCCCTCGCCGCTGCGAGCTCAGCAGGATGCGACGTGGCGTTGTTGCGGCTCCTCCGAGTATCGCCTTGGATACGCGTCGTCGCCGCGCCTAGCCCCGTCGCATCCTGCTGGCTCTTGGCTGGCGAGGGATTTCTTCACAGGCTCTCTGCCGAGCGCGGCGAGTGAGCAGGCCGCGAGGCGGCACCTCGAGCGGGGTCCACCCTACACCTGCCCGAGCTCGTGCAGCGTGCGCTCGTTCACCACGTTGCCCGTGTTGAGCGTGCTCTTCGGCTCGAGCAAGAGCACCCAGCACTCATCCTCCGCCTTCGGGCAGTGCTCGACGCCGTGCGGCACGATCACGAGCTCGCCCGGCTCCAGCACGAGGTCGCCGGAGCGGAGCTGCATCGTCAGGCGCCCCTTCACCACCAGGAAAAGCTCGTCCTCGAGCTCGTGGTGGTGCCAGACGAACTCGCCCTGGAGCTTCGCCAGCTTGACCTGGAAGTCGTTCACCTCGCCCGCCACCTTCGGGCTCCAGTGCTCGTGGAAGCGCGCGAAGCGCTCGGCCAGGTTGATCTTGGTGAGGGGCGCGGCGGCGGGGGTGGAGCTCATGGCGCAGGCAGGATAGCGATGGACGTTTGCGCGCGGAGCGCGGCTCGCGGAAGCTCTAGCGGTGACCGCTCCCGAGAAGCGCGAGGCTTGGCGCGACGCGCGCGTGGCGGCCGAGTACGAGGCGCGCCGCTTCGCGACGCCGCTCCAGCGCCTGAAGCACCGCCGCGACGTGGCCCTCGTGCTCGGGCTGCTCCGCGAGTCGGCCGGCGTGCGCTCGGT
>JABFRZ010000436.1 GCA_013140785.1 Planctomycetota bacterium
AGCGCGCGCTCTCCGCCGCGAGCTGATCGAGCAGCGCGCGCCCGACCGTGCCCGGGCCGATCAGGCCGATCGAGAGCGTGTGCGGCGACAGGTAGAAGCCCGCGTGCACCGCGCGCAGCGCGCGCGTGGCGTCGCGCGCCTGCACCACCACCGAGATGTTGCGCTCGGAGGCGCCCTGCGCGATGGCGCGCACGTTGACGCCCGCCAGCCCGAGCGCGTGGAAGACCTTGCCCGCGACGCCGGGGATGCCTGGCATTCCGTCGCCCACCACCGCCAGGATCGCGAGCTCGCGGTGCAGCCCGACGTCCTGGATCTGGCCGCCCGCGAGCTCGCGCTCGAAGGCCGCGCGCACGACCGCCACGGCGCGCTCGGCCTCGGCCTCGGGCACGGCGCAGCAGATCGAGTGCTCCGAGCTGCCCTGCGAGATCAGCACCACCGAGATCTGCTCCTCGAGCAGCGCGCCGAACAGGCGGTGCGCGGTGCCGGGCACGCCGATCATGCCCGCGCCCTCCAGATCCAGGAGCGCGATGCGCTCGATCGTGGTGATGCCCTTGACCGGCTGGCTCGACTTCGGCTTGGCGCACACGACGCTGCCCGGCTTCTCGGGCGCGAAGGTGTTCCGGATCCAGATCGGGATGCCGAGCTTGATCGCCGGCGCCATGGTCTGCGGGTGCAGCACCTTGGCGCCGAAGTAGGCCAGCTCCATGGCCTCGTCATAGGAGAGCGAGTCGATCACGCGCGCCTCGGGCACGCGCCGCGGGTCGGCCGAGAGCACGCCGTCCACGTCGGTCCAGATGTGGATCTCGGCGGCCTCGAGCAGCGCGCCGAAGATCGAGGCCGAGAAGTCGCTGCCGTTGCGGCCGAGTGTGGTCTGCACGCCGCGCAGGTCGCTGGCGACGAAGCCCGGCACGACGAGCGTCTCGGCCTGCTCTTCGGCCAACAGCCCGTCGAGCGCGCGGCGCGCGTCCGCCCACTGCACCGCCGGTCCGAGCGGCCCCCACTCGACCAGCACGCAACGCCGCGCGTCGAGCCAGGCGACGCCGCCGGGCCGCCGCCCGCGCTCGGCCAGGAAGAGCTCGAACACGCGCGTGGACCAGAGCTCGCCGTAGCCCGCCACGAGATCGGTGACGTTGCGCCCGGCCACGCGCGTCAGCTCGGCCGAGTGCAGCAGGCGCTCGAGGTCGGCGAGGTCGTGCTCGAACGTCTCGCAGAAGCTCTGCAGCCCGCGCGGCGAGAGCAACTCCTCCGCCAGCCCGAGATGGCGCGCGCGCAGCGCCGCGAACTCACTTGCGCGCGACGGATCACGCGCCTCCGCCAGCTTCACGAGCCCGAGCAGCGCGTCCGTCACCCCGCGGCACGCCGACAAGACCAGCGCGAGACTCCCCGCCGGCAGCCCTTCGACGATCTCCGCCACGCGCCGGAAGCAACCGGCGTCCGCGACGCTCGAGCCGCCGAACTTGTGGACGATCCAGGGCCGCTGGGCGCTCACGCGGGGCTGCGTGGACTTCGGACGTGCGGCGAGGGCGACACTCCCGCGCGACTCTACTGGCGCCGTCTGGGCCAGGCAACGGAAGCGAGAATGACCCGGCGAAGGAAGGAAGAATCACCCTGGGGTCGCACGCTCGTGCTCCCGATAACCTCTCGCGCTGGCCATCCCGAACGCTGCTCCCTCCTTCTGAAGACATGAAGATCCTGGTCATCGACGTCGGCGGAACGCACGTGAAGGTCAAGCTCTGCGGTCAGAGCGAGCGGCGCGACGTGGACTCGGGCCCGCGCATGGGGCCCGCCGAGATGGTCGAGGCCGTGCGCCGCTTGAGCGCGGACTGGGACTACGAGGTCGTGAGCCTCGGCTACCCGGGCGTGGTGAAGCGCGGCCGCCCCGTCGTCGAACCCGCCAACCTCGCCTCCGGCTGGGTCGCGTTCGACTACGCCGCGGCGCTCCAGCGGCCCGTCAAGATCCTGAACGACGCCGCGCTGCAGGCGGTCGGCGGCTACCGCGGCGGGAAGATGCTCTTCCTCGGACTCGGCACGGGGCTCGGCTCGGCCCTGATTGCGGACGGGACGATCCTGCCGCTCGAGCTCGCGCACCTCCCGTATCGCAAGGGCCGCACGTACGAGGAGTACCTCGGCAAGCAAGGCCGCAAACGCCTCGGACGCGCCAAGTGGCAGAAGCACGTGCTCGCGGTGGTCGAGCTCCTGCGCGCCGCGCTCGAGGCCGACGAGGTCCTGCTCGGCGGCGGGCGCGCCAACGAGCTCGCGGAACTCCCGAGCCACGCCCGCCTCGGCAGCAACGAGCACGCCTTCGCCGGCGGCGCGCTGCTCTTCGGCGACACGCCCTTCGCCGCGCAAGTGCCGGAGTTCCGGCGCGACGGTCGGCCGCGCGCTTCCGAGGTCGGACCTCGAATCGCGCAAGGAAGCTGAATCGATTCTGCTCCCAGGAGCCATCCTCCGGGAGCGTGACCGAGCCCTCCGACCTCCCGGGCGCGTGGGCCGCGCCTACGGCACGAGCTCGAGCCGGAGCCCGCCGGCCTTCGCGGCGAGCCTGCCGCGTTTCGCCTGCACGCGCACGCCGGGCAACTCGAGATCGAGCTCCGCGACGGCGTCCCTGGGCAGGGTCCCGAGCCCGAGCGCCTTCGCCAAGGCCGCGGCCTCGACCGGCCCGGCGAGCTGGAACTGGATGGTCTTCCTCTTCGCGTCGTGCAGAGTCGGCGTGCTCTCGCTCTGCTCGAAAGGTGGCTCTGTCGGAGAGCTCGCCGCGCAGCGGCACCAGGGTGTAGATCGTGCGCTCGGGATCGACGCGCGTCAGACCGAAGGGCGTGAAGTTGAAGCCCACGGTCGTGTCCAAGCCCGAGTAGTCGAGCGTGAACAGCGCCGGGCCGGCCAGGATCGACCCGGCCAGGGACCGGGCCGCGGCGGTGCCGGCGCGCTCGAGCTCGCGCTTCTGCGCGAGGAGCGCGTCGAAGCCTCCTGCCTTGCGCGCCCGCTCGAGCGCGCTCTTCAGATCAGCGTCCGTGGGCGCGAGGACCTCGCGCACGAGCCCGGTCAGCGTCGTGCCGGCCTCGAAGATGCGCTCACGCCAGTCGTCGGCGCCCAGTCGGTCGAGCATCGCCCCCGCGCCCAACCCCGTGAAGTACAGGCGGAAGCGCAGCGCGCCCGAGCCGTAGGGGTCGTTGTTCACGAGCGTCGCGCCCGAGCAATTGCCGCGCAGCGCGTCGAGCAGCCTGCGCCGCCACGCGTCGAGCCCGTCGAAGCCGTGGAAGCCGCGTGCCCAACGCATGGGCTCGAGCGGTCTCCGTCCCTCGAACGTCAGCGAGGCGCGCCACTCGGTGTACTTCGCCAGCCCCTCGTTGAACTCCGTGCCGTCCTCGTATTGCACGGCCTGGGCCGGGAGACGCGCGCGACGCTCGCTGCGCACGGCCAGCCACTCCAGCGCCGCCGTGAAAACCTCCTCGTCGTCCTGCGCCGTGAGCGCGCGCTCGAGCAGCTGGCCCTCGAGCGCGAAGCCGGCGTTGTTCTCGGGCTGGAGCCAGGGGTACTGGAGCAGCCAGGCCTCGCTCGCGGACTTGTCGGGCGCCTTCGCCTGGTGCACGTGGAAGGCCTCGTGCACGATCATGCCGAGCTGGTCGTAGGGGTCGGCGCTGAGGTGCTGGGCGGTGAGCTCGCGTCCCTTCTCGTTCGCGGGCCGCGCGTCGGCGAGGAGCTGCTCCAGCCACGGCCTCAGGTTCGACACCGGATCGGCCACCACCAGGGTCTCGACGCCGTTCACCGTGGTCGAGGTGTTCTGACCGTCGAGCGCAATCAGAGTCGGCCCGTCCTTGAGGTCGAGCGTCCAGCCCTCGGGCAGCAGCGCGCAAGCAACGCGCACGAACCCGTCCGGCGGCCGCGGGTGGTTCACGAGCGCGTCCTGCACGCCCGGCAGGTAGAGGAGGATCGGCGTCGTGCGCGCGTTCCAGCCGGGCCAGACCGGATTGTCGTCGCGCGCGATGACCTCATGGACCTGGACCACCTCGGCCAGGAGCAAGGGGTCTATTCGCAGGGTCCGAGTCTCGCCGGGAGCGGCGCAAAGAAGGGAGACGAGCCAGGGGAAGGTGAGCATGGGCGTGGTCCGTTGGGACGGAGCGGGTTCGGCTCAGGCGCTGCTCCACCGCCCGGAGACTTGGCAATCGGGAATCCATGCGGGAGAACGAGGCGTGTCCCTCGCGTGAGGGGCCTCGTATCATCCGCGCTCCCCCCGTGCATTCGAGAGAGCCGCTCGCCCGTGACCCCTGAAGAGTTCCGCCGCTTCGGACACCAAGTCATCGACTGGGTCGCGGACTACCGCGCCACGGTCGAGGCGCGACCGGTGCAGCCGCGCATCGAGCCGGGGGAGTTGCGCGCGAAGCTACCCAGCGAGCCGCCGCTCGAGCCAGAGGCGTTCGCGGAGGTCCTGGCGGACGTCGAGAAGCTCATCCTGCCGGCGCTCGCGCATTGGCAGCACCCGCGCTTCTTCGGGTACTTCCCGTCGAACGGCGAGCTCGCGAGCGTGCTCGGCGATTATCTGAGCACGGGGCTCGGCGCGCTGGGCCTGAACTGGCAGGCAGCGCCGGCGCTGACCGAGCTCGAGGAGGTCGTGACCGACTGGATGCGGCGCATGACCGGGCTCGCGGACGGCTGGCAGGGCGTGATCCAGGACACGGCCTCGAGCTGCACGCTGGTGGCGCTGATCTCGGCGCGCGAGCGTGCCTCGGACTTCGACCTCGCGCGCGGCGGGTTTCAGAGCGGCAAGAAGCCGCTGGTCGTGTACTGCTCGGAGCAGGCCCACAGCTCGGTCGAGAAGGCGGCGCTCTTGGCCGGCTTCGGGCGCGCCTTCGTGCGCAAGATCGAGGTGGACCAGCACTTCGCCATGCTGCCCGCGGCGCTCAGCGTCGCGATCGAGTCCGACGTGGCCCAAGGGCGCGTGCCATGCGCGATCGTGGCGACGACCGGCACGACCACGACCACCGCGCTCGACCCGCTCGAGCCGATTGCTGCGCTCGCGGGGAAGCACAAGCTGTGGCTGCACGTGGACGCGGCCATGGCGGGCTCGGCCATGATCCTGCCAGAGTGCCGCTGGATGTGGCAGGGCATGGAGGGCGCGGACTCGCTCGTCATCAACCCGCACAAGTGGCTGGGCGTGGCCTTCGATTGCTCGCTCTATTTCGTGCGCGACCCCGAGCACCTGGTGCGGGTGATGAGCACGAACCCGAGCTACCTGCGCACCGGCGTGGACGGACGAGTCACGAACTTCCGCGACTGGGGCATCCCGCTCGGGCGCCGCTTCCGCGCGCTCAAGCTGTGGTTCCTGATCCGCGAGCAGGGCGTGAGCGGCCTGCAGCGGCGCCTGCGACGCGACCTGGAAAACGCGCAGTGGCTCGCGGGTGAGGTGCGGAAGAGCGAGTCCTGGCGTGTGCTCGCACCCGTGCCGCTCCAGACGGTGTGCGTGCGCCACGAGCCGCCCGGACTCGAGGGCGAAGCCCTCGATCGCCACACTCTGGCCTGGTGCGAGTCCATCAACCGCTCGGGCGCCGCCTGGCTCACCCCGGCCGTGCTCGACGGCCGTTGGATGGTGCGCGTCTCGATCGGCGCGCTCGCCACCGAGAAGAAGCACGTCGAGGAGCTGTGGAGCGCGCTGCAGGGCGCGGCGAAGACGAGCTAGCTAGCGCGAGGGCTCGGCCCGCCTAACGGTCGCGGCGGATGCGGCCCGGCGTTCCGACCGATCAGGCCTGGGACTTGGACGCTGACTTCAGCTTCGGCGGAGGCTTCGGCTTCGCGCCCGGCTTCGGAGTCGCGCTCTTCTTGGCGGTATCGGCTCGCCCGACCGGGCGTGCGGTGCCGGCGCTTCAACGCTTGGTCGGCTTGAGCGCGGCCGGCCTCTTGGTCGCGGCCGGCTTGCCCTTCAGGCTCGCGCGCTGAGCTAGGAGCGCGCGCCGCGCGGCCGAGCCGAACGCGGCGTCTCCCGCGGGTTTCTGCGCGGCGGCAGCCTTCTGCGCCTTGGGCTTGGCGACAGGCAGAAGCGCGGGTTTCGAGGGCGTGGCCTCGCCCGCGCGCTTGGCAGCCGGCTGCACGCCATGCCGCGCCGTGCTCGGCGTCTCCCGCTCCGGTGCCGCCTCGGCCCGGAGCCCGAGACCCAGCACACAAACGACCCACAAAGACAGGATCCTCATCTCGACACCCTCCCGATGAAGCTGTTGTCGGAAAGCCGGGCTCCCATTCTTCACGCGAAGTCCCGATCCGCGTGAACCGCCCCGCAGCGCACTCCCGAAGGCAGCGACCGCCTTCGACCGCCGCGCAGCACGCCGTTGAAAAGTCCCAACCCTTCTTCGACGAACGGCTGGCCCACGGACTTGCGGGAGCGCCCACGAGACTCGCGCGCGCAGCTGTAGCCCCGGCGTTACACGCTGTGCCGCGTGCGAGCGAGCACGCGCGTCATGCCGTTGCAGAGGCGCGCATCAGCGCGTGTGCACTCCAAGAGTTCGCCACGAAGTCGGTGACTCGCCGAACCTGGGTCCACTAGAGGCGAGCGGTCGTCCTCGCAATCGACCGTCCTCAAGGAGGTCCTTCGGTGCAACCCTTGCCGCCATTCCGAGCACAAGCGCTCGTCTCCCTGTTCGCTCTCGCTCTCGGCGCGTGTGGAGGTTCGAGCTCGAGCGATTTCATCTCCACGACCGACGTGGGTCAGCTGCTCCCGAACCCCGAGGGCGGGCTCTTCTTCGTCGATCTGCACCAGAATGGCCGTGCGCGTAGTCTGCGCCTGGCGGAGACATCGTGGGCGCGCCTGGTAGACGTCTACGACATCGACGCGAACGGAGAGCGCGGCGCGGAGCCGCTCCTCGTCGATGTGCCTGTGCGCCCAGACCTCGTGGACGGCAGTGACCATGCGCTCGAGGCGGACGCCCTGGGGCGGACGGTGCTCGTGCTCCAGCATCCCCGCGGGACGCCAGCCTTCGAGGGCGCGCTGCGGCGCGCAGCCCAGGAGCTACCCAGCGTGCCGCCCAAGGACGACGACGGTGGCGCAGCCGGGCCGTTTCCGTTCGTGCCGCGCAATGCGGCCCTCGTGCTGCGCTTCGACGACCTGCTCGACGACCGCGCCGAGGTACGCGCCGGGCTGGCCGAAGCCGCGCGTGTGCTCGTCGGCTATCCGCCACGCGTGCGCCACATCGCGCGCGTGTTCTTCGACCAAGGCCACGGCGGCCTGAGCGCCGCTGGGTTCCACCCGACGCGGGTCGTGATCGACGTCACGACTTCCCCCTTGGAACCGGCGCCCGATCCGCTGCCTGTCAATCCGGTGGGCCTACCGGCGAGCCTCGTCACGACGCCGCTGCCGAACGTCTCGGTGCGCGTGGCGACGCGCGAGGACTTCGGCTCGGGCGTGTTCACCGTGCTGCGCAATCTGGGCGGCAGAGCCATCGATCCGCTCGAGAACGGGCCGCGCGACGCGGGTTCGCCGACGCTCGACGTCGTGCGCGCGCTGCGTTCCGGCAACTCCCAGGACCTGCACAACGGCTTCCTGCTCGACTTGATCGCGCCGTCCCTCGTGGGACGCTGGGCCGCGCGGGTGCAGTCGGCCGTGGCCGTCCCCGGGGAGCGCGGGGCCTTCGTGCTGGGTCTCGCCTTCGACACGGCCTGCGCCAAGGCCCTCGCGCCGGGCGAGCTGCTGGAGACCGGGGCCGGCTTCCTCGAGGTGACGCAGCCGTCCGCCTTCCCGGACGGCACCAGCGGCCAGATCGACGAGGTACACGTCCGTGCGCGCGGCGCGCTCGTGCCCGCCGCCAGCCAGCTGCTCGGTGGGGCCCACCTGTGGACGAGCCTCGCGGCGAATCCCGGCGTCGCGCCCGCGTGCTTCGTCGAGGTGCTCGGCGCCGCTTCTCCCGCGCCCGGCGCGGAGGTCCCGCCCGAGGCTCGCTTTCGCCTACGCTTCGACGAGCCGATGGCGCCGGAGTCCTTCGATCCGCTCGAGAGCTTGCGCCTGTTCTCCGGGGCGAAGCCGAGCGCGACCCGCACGGTCGTCGGCGTCGTGAGCGCGTCCGCCGAGGCCACCACCTTCGACTTCGAGCCCGCGCTGCCCCTCGCGCACGTGCAAGGCAGGACCGAGCGCTACACCCTCGAACTCGTGGCCGGCGCCCGCGGCGTGAGCGACCTGGCGGGCAACCAGCCGAGTGCGAGTCTGGCCTCGATCGAGTTCGCACTCGGCGCGGCCGCGCCGAGCCTCTCCAGCGGCGGACTGAGCCTGCGCTTCACGAGCCCAGACGAGTACGACCCGCGCCCGCCGGCACTCGACCACCCCGTCGATTCCCCGCGCGCCGCGTTTCCGTTGCTGCTCCCGCCCCTCGGGTCGCAGGACATCACGCCCGTGGGCCCGGACCTGCGCGGGCTGTTCGAGTACGACGACGGGTCGCGGACGCAGCACGCCGCGCT
>JABFRZ010000510.1 GCA_013140785.1 Planctomycetota bacterium
CTATTCCCTTGTCGGGGCTCGTGGCCTTCTTTAGTCCCCTTGTGTCCACGATGTGATCGATGAGTCCGAACTCCTTCGATTCCTCGGGCGAAAGGAAGTTGTCGCGGTCCGTGGCTTTGGCGATGTCCTTCGAGCTCTTGCCCGTGTGGTAGGCAAGGATTTCCTCCAGACGACGCTTCGACTTCAGGATCTCCTCGACCTGGATCTCCATGTCGCGCGCCGTGCCCTGCACTCCGCCCCACGGTTGATGGATCATCACGCGCGCGTTCGGCAGCGCGTAGCGTTTGCCCTTCGCGCCTCCGGCCAGCAGCACGGCCGCCATCGAGGCCGCTTGGCCGAGACAGTAGGTCGCGATCTCGGGCTGCACGAACTGCATCGTGTCGTAGATCGCGAGTCCGGCCGTGACCGAGCCGCCGGGACTGTTGACGTAGACCGCGATGTCCTGCGAGCGGTTGGATTTGTCCAGGAACAGGAGCTGGGCCATGATCGCATTGGCCACTTGATCGTCGATCGGAGTCCCGATGAAGACGATGCGCTCCTCGAGCAGTCGAGAATAAATGTCCATCGAGCGCTCGCCGCGGCCGGTGCGCTCGATGACGTAGGGAACGAAGTAGCTGTGGGGGCTGTTCATGCCGGTGGATTGCGGGATCGGGGCGGCTGGTTCGAGTGGACGGCCGCCCGCACGGGTCGGCTCTGCGGGCAGTCTCTAAACGATGGGGGGGATGGGATCAACTCCCCGCGGGCGCGGCTGGTCCGGAAAAACGCAGCGCAGAGACGCGGCGGGCGCGGAGCCTCGCAAGGGAAGAACAAGGAGAGGGTGCAGACGAGCGCAGATCGTCGGGTTCCGGAAGGTCGAAGGCCTCCGTTCCACCTTCTCTCTTTCGTCGGCCTAGTCTCCGCGCTCTGCGCCGTCTCGGCGGTGCGTTTTCGCTTGCCGCTCGGATCGATGGCGCCAGACGAATGCTCCGGAGGAGCTCAGGCCGGCGTGCGCACTGCGGCGGATGCACGCAGGTAGCGGCGCACCTTGCGCTCGAGGAGTTCGAGCCCGAGCTGGCGCAACAAGCCCTGCTCGCCGTAGTACTTGGCGACCTCGGCGGGCGGTGTCCCGTTGCGCTCGGCGATGGCGCCGATCTCGGCCGAGATGTCTTCTTGGGTGACCGCGAGCTCCTTCTTACGCGCGATCTCCTCGATCAGGTAGACCGCGCGCAGCGCCTTCACGGCGCTCTGGCGGGCACGCTCGCGCTCACCCTCCGCGCGGGCCTTGGCCTCTTCTTCCGACAGGCCTTGCTTCGCGAGCTGCTCGAGCAGCTCCTCCTCGTGGGCCGCCACTTGATCGTCCACCAGCTGCTGCGGCAGCTCCAGCGGGTGCGCCGCGAGCAGGCCTTCCAAGAGCTCGTTCTCGATGCGCTGCTCCTCGGCCTCCTGCTTGGCGCTCAACATGCGTGCGCGTAGCTGGGTCCGCAGGCTGGCGTCGTCGCTGGCGCCGAAGGCGGCGAACAGCTCGGAGTCGGGCGGCGGCACGATGCGCAGAACTTCCTTCAGGGTGAAGCGCACTTGGCCCTTCTCGCCGCGCGCCTCCTCGATCGGCAGGTTGTCGGGGAACTGCATGTCGAGCGTGCGCTCCTCGCCGGCGCGCGCTCCGGTCAGGGCTCCCTCGAAGAGCGTCGGGTCGATCCCGGGCGGCGCGCTCCTGGGCGCCACGCGGATGCCCTCGCGCGTGAGCAGGCTCTCGCGCGAGCCGGCACGGAAGAAATCGAGCGTCGCCAGCGCCATCCCGTCCGCCGCCAGGGGCTCGTCGCCGGCCGGCTCGGCGCGCGAGTTGGCGCGCCGGATCTCGAGCAGCGCACGCTCGACTTCGTCGTCGTCGACCGCGACCGTTCGACCCTCGACCTCGAGCCCGTCCACCTGCCCCAGCTCGAATTCGGGCCGCAGCAGGATCTCGAAGGTGATGCTCCAGGGCTCGCCCTTCTTGGGGAGGTTCTCGGCCAGGGGGATGCGCGGGTAGGCCGCGGGGCGCAGCTCGTGCTCCTGCACGGCCTTCTGGTAGGCGTGCTGCAGGAAGTGCTCGACCACCTTGCGCTCGACCTCTTCGCCGTAGTGCTTCTCGAGCATCGCGCGCGGCGTCTTGCCCGGGCGGAAGCCCTTGAGCGCGACGCGGCGCGAGAGCACGACGAACTCCTGGGCACGCGCGCGTTCGAGCTCGTCGGCCGCGAGCGTGAGCGTGACCTCGGCCTTGCCGGCCTTCTTCTCGACCGCCACGGAAAGTCCCGGGTGGTGGTGCTCGTCGTGCGAGTGAGCGGCGTGCGCGTGACCCCGCTGGGAGTGTGAGTGGCTGGAGGCCTTCGACATGGCTCGGGAAGTAGGTGCCGGATGGAAAAGCGCAACAGGCTAGCCGCGCTGCGTGCGACCCGTCCAGTGCGAGCCCGAGCTCCCACCAAGATCCAAGACAGGTCGGGTAGAGTGCCGCGATGAACCTGCGCCTGCGCACGATCGCGACCCACGCGGAGGCCCAGGGCACGCTCGCGCTGCTCGAGCAGGCCGTGCGCGAGGTGAACGGCCCCGTGCCGAGTCCAGCCGACATGGCACGGCGCTATCTCGAGCGCCTGGGGCCGCGCGAGGCCTTGCTCGTGGTGGCCGAGCCGCGCGAGGT
>JABFRZ010000235.1 GCA_013140785.1 Planctomycetota bacterium
GGGCCGGGGTCAGTTGCTCGAGGCGCATGGCTGCACTACCGCGCCTGGACTGCGTCGCGCGCCTCACGGCCATCGTGGATCGTGCCGCACAGCTCGCGCGCGCTGCCGATGCCCTGGGCCGCGAGCAGGCTCGCCATCTCGCGCGCCAGCTTGCCCGGCAGGGCCGGGTCCGCGAACGAGGCCGTGCCGACCTGCACCGCGGTGCAGCCGGCTACGAGGTACTCGAGCGCGTCGGCGGCGTCCTGGATGCCGCCGCAGCCGATCACCGGGATGCGCACCGCGCGCGCGCACTCCCAGGCGCAGCGCAGCGCGACGGGTTTGATGCCCGGGCCCGAATAGCCGCCCTGGACGGTGGCCAGGCCCGGCCGGCGCGTGCGCCAGTCGAGCGCGAGCCCGAGCAAGGTATTCACCGCCGTGATCGCGTCCGCGCCGGCGCCCTCGACCGCGCGCGCGATCTCGCCCAGCCCGGCGGTGTTGGGCGAGAGCTTGGCGAAGATCGGCTTGTGCGTGGCGGCGCGCACCGCTCTGACGACCTCGGCCGCCAGGACCCGGTCGGTGGCGAAGGGCAGCTTGCCGCCCTGCACGTTCGGGCACGAGAGATTGACCTCGAGCGCGTCCACCGCGGACTCGCCGTCGAGCCGGCGCGCCAGCTCGGCGAAGTCCTGCACGCGCTCGCCCCCGATGTTGGTCACCACCACCGTGTCGGCCGCGGCCATCAGCGGCAGGGTGTGCGCGATGTAGTGCTCGAGGCCGCGGTTCTCGAGCCCGATCGAGTTCAAGAGGCCGGCCTCGGTCTCGCAGATGCGCGGCGCGGGGTTGCCGCCGCGCGGCTCGAGCGTCACCGTCTTGCTGACCCAGGCCCCGAGCTCCGCGGCCGCCGTGAACACGCCCATCTCGAGCCCGTGCCCATAGGTCCCCGAGGCGGACAGCACCGGATTGCGCAGCACGAGAGAAGCGATGCGCACCGAGAGATCACAGGCCGACAAGGGAGCCCTAGCGTAGTGTCCGGGGCGCTGGAATCCACGCCCAGCGCGCGCTCACTCCGCGGGTGGCTGGAGCTTGCGGGCTGCGCGGGATCCGCTCAAGTGCTCGCGCTCTTCGGCTCGGCCGCGGGCCGGTGCAGGAAGGAGGCGAGGATCCAGCTGAGCGCGCCGACCGTGATGCACGAGTCGGCCACGTTGAAGGCCGGGAAGTGCCAGTCGATGCCGAACAGCGGCTGGAAGTAGACGTCGATGAAATCGCGCACGCCCTGGAAGGGATGTCCGCTGGACAGGCAACCGGTCCACAGGTTGTCGATCAGGTTGCCGAGCGCGCCGGCCAGCACCAAGGTCATGGCGAAGAGCGGGAGGCGCGGGCGCGAGTCGCTGCGCAACAGCAGCCAGGCCAGGAACATCACGGCCAACGCACGCCCGATCACGAGCACGTACGGAAACTGGTCGAACTGCCCGAAGGCCGCGCCGGGGTTGCAGGAGCTGTGGAAGCTCAGCCACTCCCCGAGCAGCGGCTGCGGCCGCGAGTAGCCCTCCGGCGTCGCCTTCAGCCACTCGAACACGCGCGCCTTCGACCATTGGTCGAACGCGACCAGCAGAGCGACCGAGCCGAAGCGCAGCAGCGGCGAGCCCCGCGCGAGCCTCATCGGTGCGTCCAGGGTCCGGTTCTCAGAGCGTGTCGGAAAAACCGCGTTGCGAGGCGAAGCGGGCGGCGCGGAGGCGAGGAAGGCGACAGCGAGGCGGCGCAGGCGGCCTCTGTGGCCGCCGAGCACGTCTCGCCGAGCCTGACGAAGCATCCGCCCCGCCCGCGAAGCCGCAGTAGCGGTTTTTCCGACACGCTCTCAGCGATGCCGCTCGGTCTTGCGCTGACAGTTCACGCAGAAGCGCGCATGGGGCACGGCGTTGAGGCGCACCTTGGGGATCGCTTCCGCGCAGCCCTCGCAGGCCCCGAAGGTCCCGGCCTTGACGCGCCCGAGGGCTTCGTCGATCTCGCCCAGGGTCACCTCGTCGCGCTGTAGCAGCTCCAGGCTGAATTCCTGGGCAAAACTCTCGGACCCGATGTCGGCCGGGTTGTCCACCGAAAGACGCTCACCATCGGTCGAGAAGGCGTCGGCCTCCAGGTCGCTGATGTCGCCCGAGACCTCGCGCCGGAGCTGGGTCAAGAGCGCCTTGTACGACTCGAGATCCTTGGCGTTGAGCTTCTTGGACATGCGGAGGATGCGCGTCGAGGCGCCGGTCGCGACCGTTTTGAGGGGCGGGAGTATAGGCACGTCCCCCCGAAGCCCTCAAGAAGTTGCTGCTTGTCTCGGTGCCCCTCGCGGGGGGAAGGTAGAGGCCATGGGCCGAACGAGCGAGCGCCGCGCCCACCCGAGCGAGGCCGAGCCCGACGACGAACTCCGGCGCGGCCGGGAGGACTTCCTGCAAGCCCTGCGGGTCGAGGCGGGATCGGCGCGGAACACCCTGCTCGCCTACCGCGGTGACCTGGCGCGCTTCCTGGACTTCGCGCGCGCGCGCGGCTTGCGCCGCTGGCGCGCGCTGGAGCTCGAGCTCGTGGTCGAGTACCTGGAGCGCCTGCGCCGCGGCGGCGCGGCCGAGGCCAGCGTGGCGCGCGCCCTCTCGGCCTTGCGCATGTGCCTGCGGCACCTGGTGCGGGAGGGGG
>JABFRZ010000089.1 GCA_013140785.1 Planctomycetota bacterium
CCCGGGACGCTGCGCGCCTTCGAGTTCCCGCGCGACCTCGGGCCCGGCACGCTGCGCGTGGACACGCACCTCGCCGCGGTAGTAGGCGACGCCGCTCGTGGGCAGCTTCTCGACTTCACGCCGGATGAGCAGGAGCGCCTGCTCGTCGTCGGGCACGCGCTCGTCGGCGCAGCCGGACTGGTTGACGTGCACCTCGGGCCCGCCGATGTCGAGGCTCGAGAGGTGCTGTGACTTGGCGCCTTTGATGAGAGCCGCGCCGGCGATGACCATGTAGGCCTGCTCGGTCATGAACACACGGTCGCTGATGATCGGCATGTAGCCGCCGCCCGCGATGCAGTCGCCGAAGACCCCGGCGATCTGCGGCACGCCTTCGCTGGAGAGCAGCGCGTTCTTCTTGAAGATGTGCCCGGCGCCGGTGCGTCCGGGGAAGGAGTGCGATTGCTCGGGCAGGTAGAGACCAGAGCAATCCACCAGGTAGATCACCGGCAGGCACAGGCGCCGCGCCATCTCCTGCGCGCGCTCGATCTTCTCGGGCGTCTCTGGCCACCACGCACCCGAGGCCACGGTGTTGTCGTTGGCGATCACCATCGTCCAGCGGCCGGCCACGCGCGCGTAGGCCGTGACCACGCCCGCGGCCGGGCTGGCGAGCTTCCCGAACGTGCGTCCGTGGTTGACGAAGGTGCCGACCTCGAACAGGCGCGAGCCCGCGTCCTTCAGGCGCTCGAGCCGCTCGCGCGTCGTGAGCTTGGCCTTCTCGTGCACGCGCGCTTCGTACTCCGTGCCCCAGCCGGCGCGCACGCTGGCGCGGCGTTCCTCGAGGATGAGCTCGCGCTCGCGTGCACGCTCGCGATTACGCGCGACCTCGGCCGCGCCGAGGACGGCGTCGAGCGGGCGGCCGATGGGAACGAGGGGGACCTTGGCCATGCGTCGGTTTTCGCTGCGGTCAGGGCTTCGCGCCCGCTTTCGCGCGCGCGGGCGGCCAGCCGGGGATCGCGCTCGTGTCGTAGCGTCCGGCGCGGAAGGACTCGCTCGCCAGCACCGCGAGGTGCAGCGGGATCGTGGTGGCGAGGCCCTCGATGCGCGCGGCCGAGAGCGCGCGCACGAGCGTCTCGATCGCCAGCGCGCGCGTCTCGGCGTGCGCGATGACCTTGGCGAGCAAGGAATCGTAGTAGGGCGGCACCGTGTCGCCCGCGGCGAGGTGCGTGTCCACGCGCAGCGTGCCGGGCCCGAGGTCGCGCGGGAACTCGAAGGCGCGCAGCGTCCCGGGCGAGGGCTGGAAGTTGCGCTCGGGGTCCTCGGCGTTGATGCGCGCCTCGATGGCGTGCCCGCGCAGCTTCACGTCGCTTTGCGCCAGCGCCAGGCGCTCGTTCGCTGCGATGCGGATCTGCAGCGCGGGGATGTCGAGCCCGGAGACGAGCTCGGACACCGGGTGCTCGACCTGCAGGCGCGTGTTCATCTCCATGAAGTGGAGCCGGCCGTCGGGCGCGCGCAGGAACTCGAGCGTGCCGGCGCTCGAGTAGCCGACGTGCAGTGCGGCGCGCAGTGCCGATTCACACAGCGCAGAACGCTCGGCCGGGTCCAGTGCGGGGCTCGGGCTCTCCTCGATCAGCTTCTGGTGCTTGCGCTGCACCGAGCACTCGCGCTCGCCAACATGGATAGCGTGCCCGAAGGCGTCGCACAGGAGCTGCACCTCGATGTGACGCCCGCCGGTGAGGTAGCGCTCGAGGTAGACCTCGCCCGAGCCGAAGGCGGCCAGGGCCTCGGCCCTCGCCGCGCCGAAGGCCGCGCGCAGCTCGGTCTCGTTGGCAGAGCGGCGCATGCCGCGCCCGCCGCCGCCCTGGTCGGCCTTGAGTAGCACCGGGTAGCCGATTTCTGCGGCGACCGCCACGGCCGCCTCGACGTCGGCCAGCGGCTCGGCCGAACCGGGAATCAGGGCGAGCCCGGCCGCGCGCATGGCGCGCTTGGCCGGCGTTTTCGCGCCCATCAGCTCCATCAGGGCCGGCCGCGGGCCCACGAAGACGAGTCCGTGCTGCGCGCACAACGCCGCGAAGCGCGCGTTCTCGGCCAGGAAACCCCAGCCCGGGTGCACGGCGCTCGCGCGCGTCTGCAGCGCGGCCTGCACGATCCGGTCGGCGCGCAAGTAGCTCTCGGCCGCGGCGGCCGGCCCGAGGCACACCACCTCGTCGAAGGCGCGCGTCCAGCTCGCGCCGAGGTCGGCCTCCGAGGCGACACCCACCGGCGCGATGCCGAGCGTGCGGCAAGCGCGCGCGATGCGCACGGCGACCTCGCCGCGGTTGGCCACGAGCAGACGGCTGAACATGCGGCCGCACAGCGTAGCAGGCGCCCGGCGCCGTTCCCCTACGTGGAGTGGCACGAGTACGGCGGGTTCTCCGGCGAGCGCGAGCGGCTACATTGGTTCGCCCTGATGCTGTCGGCCGCCTTCCTCGTGCTCGTCCTGGCGCTCCCGCCGCGCGTGGCGCCCGACGCATTCCCCGACGTATTCCCCGACGAGTTCAGCGAGCGCTTCGCGCAGCTCGCCTCGCCGCGCGCCGAGGAGCGCACGGCCGCCGAGCGCTGGCTCGCGGCGCACCTCGTGCTCGCGCGCTACGCCGAGCTGGCCGAGAGCGCGCTGGCGGGCGACGCCGAGG
>JABFRZ010000163.1 GCA_013140785.1 Planctomycetota bacterium
CCACTGGCCGTGTTCGCGACGCCACCGCTGACCGAGGTCCATAGATTCGAAGAGGTGTTGGACTCTCCGACGACGAGACCGCCCGACGAGGAGAAGCTGCTCTTCCGACCGCCGACGATGTTGTGCGAGCCCGTGCGGTTGTCGCCGTTCGGGTTGCCGAGTTCGTTGTAGCCGACGATCACGTTGCCCAAGCAGTTGGTGGTCGCGGTCGTGCCCAGGCCGTTCACGACCTGCACGTTGACGCCCGTGATGCGAATCGTCTTGCACATCCCGCCGAACCCGTCGTCGAGCTGGACGATGCTCATGTGGCCGAGGATCTCGCTCTGCTGGGGCGTCAAGCCGAATTTTTGGGGAGTCTGCCGCGCGGAAGCGGCAGGCGCGAGGGCGAAGCCGAGCAGACAAGCGCCGGAAAGGACGGTCAGGACTCTGGTGCGTGCATTCATCGCGATGCCCCCTTGGGAAGTGGAGTGAGGTCCGTCCGACTCACGGGGCTTCACGCGCAGATGCGCGTCCTCCACCTCGGCTTCGCGGCGAACAGAAAAGCCCCTCCCCACATATCAGAAAACGCCCCGCCGTGGGCGTTGCCGATCGAAAGGGAAGAAGGGGACTCGGATCTCACCCTCAGGTGAGGGTCAGGGGCCTCTGTCTGGATGCCCATCCGAACCCTCCGGCGCCCCCCGGCAGCAGGTTCACCCTCGCGGCCGGGTTCGCGCCTCGGCCCCGATCAACGCGGACCGAAAAGCCTTGGCGCGAACGGCCCGAGGGGGAGTTCTCCCTCGCGCCCGCGCGCGGCGCCGGTGGACTCCACCTACGGCTGGTGAAACCAGGCGAGGCGAGACCAGGTCATCGGGTCATCTCTCACCTTGACCCAGGAGCCAAGTATGACCGATGGTAGTACCAACGCCGTGCCGCGCGCCAAGATCGCCATCGCCATCGACGAGAAGCTGCTCGCCTTGCTGGACCGTCTGGTCCGCGCGCGGGTCTTCCCCAACCGTAGCCAGGCCATCCAGGCCGCCCTCGAGGAGAAGCTGGAACGCCTCCAGGACGGGAGGCTCGCGCGCGAGTGCGCCAAGCTCGATCCGGAGGCCGAGCAGGCTCTGGCCGACGAGGGGCTGTCAGCGGACGCCGAGCGATGGCCCGCATACTGAGAGGTGAGGTCCGCTGGGCCGAGCTCGATCCGACGCGCGGGCACGAGCAAGCGGGCAGGCGCCCGGTGCTCGTCCTGAGTCAGGACGTGTTCAACCAGCGCTCGGGAACCGTGATCGCAGTCGCTCTCACCAGCCAGGAGCCGCGCGCGGGTTTTCCCTTGACGCTCGAGCTCTCGGCCAAGGGTCTGCCGAAGCGCTCCTGGGTCAAGATCAGCCAGATCCGCACGCTGTCCGTCGAACGCCTCGGTCCAAAGCTCGCCAGCGCTTCGCACGAGGACCTCGGTCAGGTGCTGGAAGGGCTACGCGAGATCCTGGGCGGGTAGGGGCCGATCCGATCAACGCGGGCCGGGCAGTCTTGGTGCGAACGGCCCAGGAGAGCGTTCTCCCTCGCGCCCACGCGCGAGTCGGTTCTCGCGCATCTCCACCATGCGTGTGGCGATGCGGCGCACGAGCTCGGAGGAATCGTTCACCCAGCGGGCGACTCACTCTCGCCATGGATCTGCTCTCCGGCATGGGCAGCCGACTTCCAGCCGGGCTGGAAGCAGAAGGTTGCTCATCTGCTCTTCTGCATCTATATGCTCTGACCGTGAGCAGCGTGGAGGTGAGGCAGCCGGCGCAGGGTTTGTGGAAGGCACGCAGGATGAGGCCGAGGCTGAGGGAATCGGCTGCGATGCTGCTCGCGGGCTGGCTAACGACGAGCTGCACCCTGCTCGTCGGCAATCAAGCGGAGAGCCTCGATCTTGCGGCGCTCCAAGCGGACGAAGGGTACGTGGTCGGGACATTCACGACCGTCGAGCAATTCGACGATGGCACGACCGTCATCCTGCTCGACGCGCCCGAGGTCCACTACCAGGTCAAAATCGTCCCCGTTCCTCCCCGCCTTCAGCTCAACCCGCGCATCATGGTCGAGGCCGAGACGGGGCCGGCCTTCTTCGCGGTCAAGCTCTCTGCCGGGCCGCACCGCATCGAGCGCCTGTCGATCGTGGGTGGAAACGCGACCTGGTACGCGGGTGTGGACCACGCTGTCGACGTGCAGCCGGGGGGGATCACCTACGTGGGGGACATCCGCTTCCAGATCGACTCGGAGCAGGGCTGGCTCGGCACCCACTTGTGGAAGGTCCTGACGACGACCGTCCACGAGGATCGCGAGCTGCTCGACCGGCTCATGCGCACGCGCTTCCCGGGTGAGATCCCCAACGTGCGCCTCGCGCTGGCGCGTGCCGAGGCCGAAGCAACAGGGCGGCCGTTCGAAATGCAAATGAAACCGGCGGCAGCCGTCGAAGGAAAATGACTCATGCGACAACTCGCCATCGTCCTCGTTACGGGCTGCGCGCTCCTTTCGAGCGGCTGTGTCACCCAGGCCCTCTTCCAGTGGCGACGCGACGAGGTCGCCATCGCGCACGGGAAGGTGCAAGTGAAGAACGTGCCGGGCGTTGCCGATGGCTTCTACTCCGTCCTCGGGCCGGAGATCTGGCCGCAGGATCCGGTCGTCCAGGC
>JABFRZ010000005.1 GCA_013140785.1 Planctomycetota bacterium
CTCGCGCGCGCGGCGCTGGCGCGCTTGTTCCAGCGGCACGCCCTCGAGGAGCACCGCCCGATCCAGCAACGCACTGCAACCTTCAAGGCGATCGGACAGATGCCCCTGCGTGAAGCGGCCGAGTTCCTGCACCGCACCGGCGTCGAGGCGGGAGCCGAAGAGCTCGAGAGTCTGCGCGCTCACGACTGGCTGATCATCCAGGCGGCGAACACCGGCCTCGAAGGCCGGACTTACTTGGCCGAGGCGCTCGACGAGGAACCCGACGCGCTGCGCCGCATCGACCTGATCGATGCGCTCGGCACGGCCCGGGACGACCTGGCGCGGACGGCGCTCTTGCGCCTGGTCGAGTTCGACGCGCGCGCGCCGCTGGAGCGCCTGTTCGCGGCCAAGGTGCTCATTCGCGTCGGGCCCTCGTGGGAAATCGCGCCGCGCCTGAAGCGCGTGGCGCTCGCCATGCTCGGTCCCGAGGACGCCGAAGCGCGCGCCGCGTTGCAGTGTCTCCTGTGGCAGTGGTACTGACCCGTGTGCCCCCCAGCCGTTCTAGTGTCCGGAGTCATAAGTTCGCCGACAAATACCGGCCTCTCGCGGCGCTGGCGTCGTGGCGCCTCCTGCGAGGGTTGTTGCGTTTCCCCGCGTCGTCGGCGCGCCTAGCCAGCACCGCTGCGAGGCCCGGTCTTTGTCACCGAACTTCTGACTCAGGACACTAGCGCCAACCCTCCAGGCCGGCGAGCTGGCTTCCGGCCGAGGCCAAGCCCTCCCAGTGCGGGACCGCATTGGAGTGCTCGAGTCGGCCGCCCTCCCAGGTGGCAAGGAACGCGGCGACACCCGTGGTCCCATGGGCCCAGGGCCAGGCGCGGATGGCTAGCCGCTCGCGCAGCGCGCCTGACTCCGCGCTCACGGCCAGTGCCGCGGAGAGACGGGTGACCTCGAACAGGTAGCCGTGGTGGCGCAGGACGGCATCCCCGAGCAGGAGCTCGGCGTCGCCCAGGGTGCGCAGTTCCGGAAGGCGCAGCAGCTCGCGCATCGTGGGTTGGTCGCGGGGCCTCGCGTCCAGCGCTTGCATGGCTCGCGCGAGGATTTGCGCTGTGCCGCGGGCATCGGCCTCGTTCTCCTGGAGCGCGAGTTCGGAGAGGTGCGGCACGGAAACGACCACCAACACGGACACGACCGCCACCAGGGAGAGGACTCCCGAGAACGACAAGCCCGTGCGGTTCGACAAGTCGGTGCGGTTCGACAAGTCGGTGCGGTTCGACAAGTCGGTGCGGTTCGACATGACGGCCTCCCTCATCGTTGCGCGGATTGTGCTGGGACGCGTGCTAGTCTTCAAGTGCGATGAGCGCGATGAGGCGGCCCACCATGCAGAGCCTCCCGCCCGAGCTCGCCCGTGCGGTGCGCAGCGTGGCCGCTACCTTGCGCTCGGCTGGCCAGCGTGCCTGGCTCGTGGGTGGAGCCGTGCGCGACCTCGCGCTCGGCGCGCAGCCGGTGGACGCCGATCTCGCCAGCGCCGCCCGACCCGAGGAGCTCGAACGACTGTTCCCCGAGACACACGCCGTTGGACGCGCATTCGGCACGGTGGTCGTGCACTGCGCGGGGCTGGACGTCCAGGTCACGACCTTCCGGGCCGAGTCGGGTTACGACGACGCGCGTCGGCCGACGCACGTCAGCTTCAGCGCGAGCCTGGAGGAGGACGCGGCCCGACGCGATTTCACCTGCAACGCGCTGTACCTCGATCCACTGAACGACGAACTGGCCGATCCCACAGGCGGGCTCGCCGACCTTGCGGCGCGGCGCCTACGCTGCGTGGGAGATCCGGCCACGCGCTTTGCCGAAGATGGCCTGCGGCTCCTACGCCTGGCGCGTCTGGCGGCGCAGCACGGACTCGAGCTCGATGCGCGCACGTGGCATGGGGCCCGGGGAGCGCTGGACGCCCTGCGCGGCGTGAGTCCGGAGCGGGTTCTGGCGGAGCTCGTGCGCATCGCCGAGGGCGCGCAGCCGGTCCGCGCGGTGACGCTGCTATTCGAGCTCGGCGTGCTGGGGGTGCTGCCTGGGTTGAACTCCCTCTGCGAAGTGCCGCGTCCGCTCGCCGAGCGCTGTGCCGCCCTGACGCGGCTCGGGAGCTGCGCGGCCGCGTCGTTCTTCGCGACCCTGTTCCAGCCGGTGCCGGGCGCACAGCACGACTCGTTCACCAAGGCACTCCTGGAGCTGCGTCCGCCGCGGGCCTTGCACCAGCGCGTGGTACGCATCTGGGAGCTCGAGCCGAGCGTGGACGCGTGCCTGGCGGAGATCGCGCTCGGGGCGGAGCGACGCGCGCGCTGGATTCGGCTCGTGCGCGCCGAGGAGTTCGCCGACGCACTCGCGGTGTGGAGCGCCTGGCATCCGTGCGAGCACGAGCGCGAGCGCGAGGACCTTGGGAAGCGCGCCATCGAACTCGCCCACGACGAGCTCTGGCCGACGCCCCTCGTCACCAGCGCAGAGCTCGCGCGGGCGGGGGTTCCGCGTGGGCCGCGCTGGTCCGAGCTCTTGCGCGCCGCCGAGGACGCGCAGCTCGACGGCGAGCTGCACACGCTCGAGGAAGCGCGCGCCTGGCTCGACGTTGAAGCGCGCCGTTGAGCCTCAAGTCGGCGGGAACACCTTGCGCA
>JABFRZ010000418.1 GCA_013140785.1 Planctomycetota bacterium
CCACCGGGTAGGGCGCGCCGGAGCCGGTCTTGGGCAGCGACAGGTCGAGTGCGTGGAGCTTGCGCCCGCGGATCGCCGCGAGCTCGCGCGCGAGCCCGCGGTGGCCCCACAGGTCCGGACGGTGCGTGAGCGACTTGTTGTCGATCTCGATGACCCAGTCCTCGAGCCCGAGCGCCTGCGCGACCGGCGTGCCCGGCGCGGACGTGCCCGGCAGGACCCAGATGCCCTCGTGCTCGTCGGACAGCGCGAGCTCGCGCTCCGAGCAGATCATGCCCTGGCTCTCGACGCCGCGGATCTTGCTCTTCTTGATCTTGAGCTCGCCCGGCAGCGTGACGCCCGGCAGCGCCACGGCCACGCGCTGCCCCTGAGCCACGTTCGACGCGCCGCACACGATCTGCACGAGCTGGCCCTCGCCGCGCGCGCCCACGTCCACCTTGCACAGGATCAGCTTGTCCGCGTCGGGGTGCTTGGCGCGCTCGAGTACGTGCCCGACCACGACGTCCGCGAGCCACGGCGCGAAGGGCTCCAGGCCCTCGACCTCGGCCGTGTGGATCGTCAGGTCGTTGGCGACCTCTTCGGCCGAGAGCCCGGCGAGATCGACGTGACGAGCGAGCCAGCGATAGGAGATCTTCATGGCGCGCGGCGGCTAGCCCGGGTTATTCATGAGGCCTCGAGCGAAACGTCGCGAATGGCTGCAGATGCAGCGATTTGCGACTGAGAGGACCGGAGGCGACCTCTGCAGGTCGCCGAGGACTCGCAAGGAGCAAAGCGCTGCAGATGCAGCCAGTCGCGACGTTGCAGCCGAGGCTTCATGAATAACCTGGGCTAGAACTGCTCCAGGAAGCGCACGTCCGCGCCCATCAGGAGGCGGATGTCGTCGATGCCGTAGCGCAGCATCACCAGGCGCGAGAGTCCGAGGCCGAAGGCGAAGCCGGTGTAGCGCTCGGGATCGACGCCGCCATAGCGCAGCACTTTGGGGTGCACCATGCCGCACGGACACAGCTCGATCCAGGTCGAACGCTTGCAGACACTGCAGCCGCGCTCGCAAAACGGACAGCGCACGTCGAGCTCGAAGCCTGGCTCGACGAAGGGGAAGTACCCGGGCCGCAGGCGCACCTCGAGCTCTCGTCGGAAGACCTCGCGCAGGAAGGTCTTCATCGTGCCGATCAGGTGCCCGACCGTGATGTCCTCGCCCACCACCAGGCCCTCCATCTGGTGGAAGGTGTGCTCGTGCGAGGCGTCGGTGGTCTCGTTGCGGAAGCAGCGTCCCGGCACGATCGCGCGAAAGGGCGGGCGCATGCGTTCGAGCGCGCGGAGCTGCACCGGCGAGGTGTGCGTGCGCAGCAGCAGCTTCTGCTCGCGGTCGCACCAGAAGGTGTCGTGCATCTCCCGCGCCGGATGGTCCTTGGGGATGTTGAGGGCCTCGAAGTTGTAGTAGTCGAGCTCGACCTCGGGCCCGTCGAGGATCGCGTAGCCCATCGAGGAGAAGATCTCCTCCAGGCGCCGCACGACGTGCGTCAGCGGATGCAGGGAGCCGTGCGCGAGCGCGCGCGCGGGCAGGCTCGGGTCGAAGTCCTCGGCCGAGCGCTCAGCCGCCAGGCGCTCGCGCTCGAGCATGGCCCGGCGCGCGGCGAGCGCGGTCTCGATGGCGCGCTTGAGCTCGTTCGCGCCGTGCCCGAAGGCCTTGCGCTCGTCGGGCGGGACGTCGCGGATGGAGGCCAGCAGCTTGCCCACCGCGCCCTCCTTGCCCAGGAACTCGCGCTCGACGCGCGCGAGTTCGGCAGTCTCGCGCGCCGCGGCGATGGCCGCGAGGGCGAGCTCCTCGAGGCGAGCCCGTTCGGCGCTCACGCCGCTCCTACTTTGCCGCGGTCGGCTGCTCTCGCGCCGCGCGCGCCACTGCGACCAGCTGGTCGAAGGTCGCCGGATCCAGCGCCGCCAGCTCGGACAGCTGCTTCCTGTTCAGCTCGACTCCGCCCTTCTTCAGGCCGTCGATGAAGGCCGAGTAGGAGATGCCGCGCATGCGCGTGGCCGCGTTGATGCGCGCGATCCAGAGCGTGCGGTACTCGCGTTTCTTGCGGTGGCGGTCGCGCGTGCCGTAGGCCAGCGCGCGCACGACGGATTCGTAGACCGTGCGCCACAGGCGCGAACGGCCGCCCCAGAAACCCTTGGCGCGCTTGAAGTAGCGGGCCTTCTTGCGACGGCGGGGAGCCCCGTAGGTTGCGCGTACCATTGGATCAGGACCCCATCATCTGGCGGATGAGCTTGGCCCACACGCCCGTGATCACGAGCGGCTTGCGCAGCGTGCGGCGTTCCTTGCCGCTGTGGGGCGCGTGCATGTGGCCACGCGCGCTCTTGGAGCACAGCACCTTGCCGCTCTTGCTGATGCGGAAGCGCTTCTTGACGGAGCCTTTGGACTTGGCCTTGGGCATGGATTCTATCTCTGGCTTTCGGCGGGGCGCTGGGCCGCTGTGCGGTGGTGCCGCGGTGCGGTGTCGGGCGCCGGCCTCGGTTCCCCGTTCACAGGCGCGCGCACGCTCGAGGCGCGCGCGCGTCGCTCCCGGGAGCCTGGGGTTGGTCCGACCGAACCGCCCTAGGCTTCGAGTTGGAAGGGCGGGGATCCTAGCGACGGGGAC
>JABFRZ010000340.1 GCA_013140785.1 Planctomycetota bacterium
CGAGGACTGGGTGCTCGAGGAGCGCGAGATCGGGCGCATCTGGAACGCGCTCTCACGCCTCGGGATCTTCGAGGTGCGCGACGCCTCCTCGCTGTACGTGCGCATCGATTCCTCGTGCCAGACCGGGCTGCCGTCGCTGGACCCGAGGTTCGAGCAGGCCTTCCTGAGCTCGACCGACTTCGAGCGCTTGCCCTACGCCCTCGGCCGCCACCGCCGCACTCTCGAGATCGGCGCCGGCGGCGGGCGCGGCATGGTGCTGGCCAAGGCCATGGGTGCCGAGCGCGTGGTCGGGGTCGAGATCAACCCGGGCATCGTGAGTTCATCGCTGGGCGGCTTCCCCGGTTTCGGCGTCGGCCCGCGCATGGCGGCCGATCCGCGCTTCGAGCTCGTGCAGGGCGAGGGGCGCAGCTGGGCGCGCGCGACGGACGAGCGCTTCGACACGGTCACGATCACCTTCATCCAGACGGGAGTGGCCAGCGGCTCGGCGGCCTTCGCGCTGTCCGAGGCCAACCTCTTCACGGTCGAGGCCTTCACCGAGTTCCTGGCGCTGCTCTCCGAGGACGGCCTCTTCTACATCTACCGCCACGGCGGCAACGAGATGCTGCGCCTGATCTCGATGGCGCGCGCAGCCCTGGCGACGCTGGGCGTCGAGGACGCGCGCGCACACCTGTACGCGGCCATCAACGCGGACAACCGCGCGGCCCTGCTGATCGGGCGCTCGCCGTTCCGCGCCGAGGAGCTCGCGCAGCTCGACCGCGCCTCGGGCGAGCTCGGCCTCCAGATCCTCTACAGCCCGAGCGGCGCGCCCGGTCCGCGGCCGCCGAATCCGTACCTGGAGCGGCTGGGAAGCCTGCGCGCGGACGGTGCGCTCACGATGGACGCGGCGGTCGGGCTCTACCGCACGCTCGTGCACCACCCCTCGTTCGAGTCCCTGGAGGCGACCTACATCCAGAGCGCGGACCCGCGCGAGTTCCAGGCGCGTTCCCTGGTGGACATCCGTGCGCCCACCGACGACCGGCCCTATTTCTTTTTCACCGGCCTCGAGAGCTGGCAGGACTTCGGGCTCTACTTCGACGCGGGCGGGGTCCAGATCCTCGGCGGCACGGTGATCCTGCTCTTCTGGATGGCGGTGGCGTTCACGCTGCTGGTCGCGTTGCTGATCCTGGCGCCGTTGTGGTGGCGGCGGCGTGCGGAGCGGCGTGTCGAGCGGCGTGGCGAGCGTGACAGCGAGCGTGGCGGATTGCGCGGCCTGGCGGTGCTCTCGTACTTCGGCGGACTCGGCGTCGGCTACATCGCCGTGCAGATCTCGTTCATCCAGCGCTTCACGTTGTTCCTCGGGCATCCGGTCTACTCGATCTCGGTGGTGCTGCTGGCCTTCCTCTTGTCGAGCGGGCTCGGCTCGATGTCCTCGCGGCGACTGTTCGAGTCGGGCCGGCTCACCTTTGCGCGCACGGTGCTCGCGCTCGGGCTCGTGCTGCTCGCCTACAACCAGCTCTTGCCTGTCGTGTTCCGCTCGGACGCACTCACCTGGCCGGTCGAGCTGCGGATCGCGCTGACCCTGGCCCTCGTCCTGCCTCTGGCGTTCCTGATGGGGCTCCTGTTCCCGCAGGGAATCCGCCTGCTCGAGCGCACGGCCCCGCGCTTCGTGCCCTGGGCCTGGGGTGCCAACAGCGCGGCCTCGATCCTGGGCTCGATCTTCAGCCTCATCTTCGCGATCCACTACGGCTTCGCCGCCACGGCCGTCGCCGCGGCCGTGCTCTACGCGCTCCTGTGTCTGCCGGCGGCCGCGATCCTGCGCCGGGGGGCTTGAATGCTCCTCGAGAGCACACCGAAGGTGGTGTGATCTCACGCCTGCTCGCGAACGGCTTCGAGCCTGGGTGGATCTCGCCGAACACGGCTCCGCTGGATTGGTCGCGGAAGACCAGCGAAAAGAGGCGGCTTGGAAAGACGGCCGCGCGCGGAGGTGACGAGCGCATGGTCCGGCGTCGATGCGTGGAGTGCGGGTTCTGGATCGTGGACCAGGAGTTCCAGTCCCTGGAGCCCGCCCCACCAAGCGCCTCGTGGCTCGACACAGAAGCGCTCTGTCGGATGCCGAGGTCTCGGACCCAGCTTTGCGACCAGACCGGGACCAGGGATCTCGTGGCAATACGCGTGCAACCTACGAAGAGCGGAATGGGCCCCACGATCGTGTCGAAGCGCGGCCGGTGGTCGAGAGCCGAACGGGCGCGACTCCGGGAGCTCTACGGCTTGAGGGACGAAGCAGTCATCGCGCGCGAGTTGAAGCGCCCCGTGGACAGGGTGCGGCGCATGGCGAAGAGTCTGTTCCCCCAAGAGGAGAGGAGGAGCGGATCCTGGGCGGCGAACGAGATGCTGGAGCTCAAGCGCTACCTCGGTGCCAGCACGCCCGAAGTGATCGCGCGCATCCTGGGCAGGAGCGTCGTGGAGGTACAAGAGCAGATCTTGGACCTCGGCCGCATCCGGCGCGGGGGCGGCTGGACACGGGCCGAGATCGTCGACTTCAAGCACATCTACGGGACCCGCACGGACGAAGACCTCGCGCGCATCTTCGGCCGCAGCGTCGAGGAGATCCGGCGGTGCTCCCGGGAGCACCGCCTTTCCAAGGACAAGGCCTTCCTTCGCAAGCTGCGCGGCAAACCCTCGACGCGGATGCCGCGCTGGAAGCCGGAAGAGCTCGACATCCTCAGTGAGGGTTACCAAGTCCAGTCCAACCTCGAGCTCGCCCGTCGGCTGGGGAGATCGGTGAAGAGCGTCCTCTCCAAGGCCCACCAACTGGGACTGAAGAAGTCCTCCGAGCGTCTGCGCGAGATGGGACGGGTGAACGTGAGCGTGCGCTACCTGTCCACTTAGAGCGCGTCCTAATACCCAGCGAGCCCCGTGGGTGCTCCGAGGCCGCGCCCGCTAGGCGCGGCGACGACGCGCATTCGCAGCAATGCTAGGGAGGAGCCGCAACGACGCGGGCGCGAGCCGCGGGGCGGCCACGGGGGTCGCTGGGTACTAGGACGTGCTCTATGGATGTTGGATCCGTGGCCCCGGCGCGCGCGCGCGGTTTGAGCGAGGGCCTCGATGATCCGACCAAACGTCGAGTAGTCTGAGGCCTACCCATGAGCGCCTCGCCCCCGTTCCACCTCGCCTTTCCCGTACGCGACGTCGAGTCCACGCGCGCGTTCTACGCGGGCGTGCTCGGCTGTCCGGTGGGGCGCGAGGCCGAGCGCTGGATCGACTTCGACTTCTTCGGGCACCAGCTCTCGGCCCACGTGGCGGAAAGCGACGTGCTGGCCAGCAACGCCGTGGACAGTAACGCCGTGGACGGCGACGACGTGCCCGTGCGGCACTTTGGCGTGGTGCTCTCGATGGAGCGCTGGCACGCGCTCCGAGAGCGCCTGCGCGCGGCCGGCGCCCAGTTCCTGATCGAGCCAAAGGTGCGCTTCGTGGGCGAGGTCGGCGAGCAGGCCACGCTCTTCGTGCGCGACCCCAGCGGGAACGCACTCGAGTTCAAGGCCTTCGCGGACCCTCGCAAGCTGTTCCAATCCTCATCTCCCTAAGCCGTTGCCCGGCCGCTGGATGCCGGCCTGGTTCGCGCGCGAGCGGAGATGGACGGGACAAGAGGGTCCAAGGAGCGCGTCCTCGCGGGCATCCTCTCAGGTGTGTCCTAGCCCGCGCTGCCTACTAGCGTCCTCGAGTTTCTAGAGTCTCGTTCGGCGTCTTGCGTCCGCGACACCCCGTTCTCCAGCCCTGAGGACCCCGCCATGCACCCGCCCGTTTCGATCCGCTCGATCCCTTCGTTGGCCCGCGCTCCGCTCGCGCGCCGGCGCGCCGCGCTCCTCGCCGTACTGCTCCTCGCCGCTGCGCCCTCCGCTGAGGACGGATCCGATCGTCCGCTGCACGCCCAGCACCCGCGCACGGTGGCCGTGCTCGAGACGCGCGCGCCCGACGTCTCGCGCTTTCTCCTGCGCGCGACCGTGCCGCTGCCGCCGGGCATCTTCCCACGCGCGGACGGCCAGAATCCGCTGACGGTCCTCGACTTCGACGGCGCGCCGCTGCGCACGCAGATCGAGCTCGTCAGCCGCTATCCCGCCGAAGCCGACGGCGCCGACGTGGTCGAGGTTCTGGCGCAGGTTCGGCGCGATCCGGCGCTCGCGCCCGGCGCGCTGGCCCAATACGCCGTGATCGCGCGCGCCCAGGCGGGCCCGCTCCCCCACGGAGCGGTCGAGCCGCTTCCGGACGTCGTGCGCGCGCTGCTCCAGGATCCCTCCGGCATCGAGATCGCGGCCTGGGACTGCTTCGGCAACCAGTACGTCAGCCGGCCGTTCGACGGCAGCGGAGCGCGCGCGGAGCTGCGCGGCGGTCCGTTGCAATCCGAGGCGCGCGTCTACCAGGACATGCTCCCGGTCAACCCGGTCAAGGGCAGCACCCTGCCGCACTTCCTCGGCGTACACGCCTACCTGAGCTTGTTCCGCGGCACGAAGCAGATCGGTCTGGACCTGCGCTTCCACAACGCGCACGACGGCCACGACACGACGAGCGAACGCGACGATCCGCTCGACAAGCTCTATTTCCAGCGCATCGAGATCTCGATGCCCGCGGACTGGGTCCTGCTGCAGGACTTCCCCGATCCCTTGTTCGGGAGCGAGCGCCTGGTCGGCGGCCGGCGCATCGTCGCGCTGGTCGGTCCGAACCCGAGCGGCGGGCTGCACGTCATGCGCTGGCAGGGGCAGTTCCACCGCCGGCTCATGCTGGCGTACGCGGAACCCGCGGCCGTGACGGCGGCGCGCGCGCGCCTCGATGGCGCCGGTCGGGCCTTCTGCACACGCGGCTTCCAAGCCAACGGGCGCGAGCACTGGTCGTGGTGGAACGCCGACACCGCGCGCTATTTCCCGCAGAAGCACCAGCTGCCGCGGCTCGATCACGTCGGGCGCTCCGCGCTCGACGCCGCGCTCGAGGGCGAGTTCGCCTTCGTCACGACGCACCTCGCGAACGGCACGGGCCACGGCGACTACCCGATCGCGTCCGGCCGACTCGGCTGGGGACATCCGTACGGCGTCTCGTACGGCGGCATGACCAGCGGGCTCGAGATCAACTGCTATGACGGCATCACGCTGGCGGCCGCGGCCTCGCCGCGCGGCTATCGCCTGTACACGGCGCTGCACCGCATGCAGACCGATCGCCAGCCGAACGCGCTCTACCGGCTGGACGGCGAGCCCTCGTCGGTCGAGGAGTGGCTGATCGAGAACGGCAACCTCGACTACGTGCCCTTCGAGCACTTCGTGGTCCCGCTCCTGACCTTCAGCAACCCCGATCCCTTCGGAATCCGCTCGGCGCCGCGCTTCCAGATCGACTTCGTGCAGGCGAACGGGCTGGCGCCGGCCTACGAGCCGGCCCACTTCGCCTTCGACCCGCACGACTACCAGCACTTCATCCGCATCACGCGCGCGGCCAAGGTGCTTGCGTGGCTCGGGAACGATTCCCTGGCCATCGACGACCTGCGCCTGCAGGCCGAGATGTTCAATCTCTCCTACCACTCGAACGCCAACACCTCGGGTGGCGGCGCGCAGGGTTCAGGCTTGCTCTCGCAGCTGCGCTTCGTGCGCGCCTTTCCGGGCAAGGGCTCTTTCTACGGGCGTGGCGAGGCCTGGGGCCTGGACTGCGCGGTCGCGGCGTACTCCCTGGGCGAGCCGGAGTGGCGCGCGCAGAAGCTCCCATGGCTGTTCGCGCACGCCGACCTCTTGCTCGAAGGCCAGGCCACTTGCAGTGGGTTCCTCCAGGGGCTCGTGAGCAACAAGGCTGTGGAGGGCAAGTACCGCGCGCGCCAGCAGGTCGAGCAATCGATCACCGAGAACGCCCTGGTCGGTCTGGAGAAGAGCGTGTTCCGCGGCGCCTACCCGGGGTACTCGCGCATGGTGCGCGATGTCCTGGTGGATTCGCTGCGCGCCTTCATCGGCGAGCTGGCCTGGTTTCCGGGTCAGCCCGGGCCGTGGCGCTACACCGGGATCGGCCCGCTCGACCTGAACCAGCCGGTGTGGTGCGCGCGCACCGACATGCCGAGCGACGCGTGGACCGCGGGCGACATCGAGGCCTACCAGGACTGGTCGTCGTTCGCCTACGGCTTCGAGCTCACGGGCGACCCGGTGTTCCTGCTGCGCGCGCGCACGCAGAGCGGCGGCGCGACTTTCCAGGATCTCGTCACGAGCCTGCACGACGCGCGCACCGACAACCTCGTGAATCGCGCGGCGCTGCTGGCGCTGGTGCAGAAGCTGACCGGGCAGCTCTGAAGCGGAGCAAACGACCGCGGAGGCGCGCAGAACTCCGAGCCTCGCGAGCAGTCGGCCGGCGGTTCGGGGCGGAATGTGCGCGGGAACGGGTTCCTTGGCACTAGCATCGCTTCGATGTCGAATGCGCAGGGTCCTGGCCGCCGGCGGACGCTGCGCTCGCGCCTACGCCTCGCGGCTGGCTCGCTCGGGCTCGCGCTGCTGCTCTTCTTCGCGGCCGAGGGCGTCGTACGCCTGACGAGCGACTTGCCACTGCTCGGGAACAGCGCCACGCTTTTCGTGCCCGCGCGCTTCGGGAGCTCGAGCGGGAACGCGCGTGACGCCACGGAGGTCTCCTTCGGCCAGAGCGTGTACCTGGACGGCGACGGCTTCCGCGTGCCGCACCTCGGATATCGGAGCGCGGCGACGCGCGCGCTGCTGCTGGTGGGCGACTCGGTGACCTTTGGACCCGGCGTGAGCGAGCCCGAGACCTTCGCCGGTCGGCTGCGCGCGCGCCTGGGTTCGGCGAACGGGGGCTCGTCCGGCGCGGGCTCGTGGAACGTGCTCAACGCCGCGGTGATCGGCCACGCCGTGCCTGATTACCTGAACGTCGTGCGCACCGTGCTCGAAGAGCGCGATGACGTCGCGGAGGTCGTGCTGACCTACTGCTTGAACGATCTCTCCGCGGTCAGCGCGCAGGCGATCCGCGCCGCTCTCGCCGAGCGCGAGGCCGTCGCGCCGGCCCCGCGCTCGTGGGTCGAGCGCCTGCGCTCGGTAGCGGCGTTCGCGCGCTTGAATGAGCTCCTGCGCGAGCGCTCGAAGCTCTACCTGCTCCTGCGCAACTCCCTGACCGACCCGGCGCGGCTCTTCTTCGCGGCCGACCTCGCCCTCTACGAACGCGGCGAGGAAGTGGTCTTCGCCGAGCTCGCGCCGCTGGCCGAGCTGGCGAGCCTCCTGCGCGCGCGCGCCATCCGCCTCACGGTCGTGATCTCGCCCTACGCCGCTCAGGTGCGCGCGCTCGCGCCCGAGCAGATCGAGGCGGCACTCCTGCCGCAGCGCCTGGTCCTCGGCTTCCTCGCACGGCATGACATCCCCGCCCTGGACGCGACCGAGACCCTGCGCCTGCTCGGGCCGCGCGCCTTCCTGGCCTACGACCCGATGCACCTCTCCAGCGTCGGACACGCGGCCATGGAGGCCCTGCTCGCCGCCTGGATTGCCCAATGAATGACGGATCGACCAGTGTTGCGCGACGGAGCCTTTCAAAGAGGTGCAAGCCCCCGCCCCGGCCGCGACATGGCTAGGGTGGTTCGCTGAACGACATGGGCGCGCGCGGCCAAGACTCCCCGGCCCGTCTGACGGCGGCCGAGTTCAGCGCGCGCTTCCAGGCGGGAGCGCGCGTCCTGTGGACTCTTGCCGCGGGACTTCTCGGGGATCCGACCGAAGCCGAGGACGTTTGCCAGGAAGCCTTCCTGACGGCCTTCGCGAAGCGCGCGCAGTTCGATCCGGCGACCAACTTCCAGGCCTGGATGGGACGCTTCATCCGCAACATCGCCGCCAACGAGCTGCGCAAGCGCGCGCGCCGCAACACGCTCAGCATCGACCCACAGGTGCTCGACGAAGGGCCGGAACGCCACAACGGGCACGCGCACGTCGCGCCGCTGGCCGCGCGCGGGCCCGAGGCCACGGGGCGAGAGCTCGCCGACAGCGGCGCCTTCGACGACGCGCTCTTGGCCGGCCTGCGCGAGCTCGGCGAGCTGCCGCGCTCGTGCCTCCTGCTGCGCACGCTGCAGGAGCTGAGCTACTCCGAGATCGCGCGCCTGCTCGAGATCCCCGAGGGAACGGCCATGAGCCACGTCCACCGCGCGCGCCTCGCGCTGCGCGCCAAGCTGACCGAAGATCGCGCGCCCGAGACGCGTGCGACGAGACTGGGAGTGCAGCCATGAACGAGCAACGCGACCTGGGTGACGAGCTCGACGGCGACGAACTCGACGCCGACGAGCTCGATCGTAGACTCGACCAAGCGCTGCGGCGCCGCTTCGAGGCGCCCGCGACCCTCGACGACCTCTCCGCGCGCGAGGACGGTCGCGCCGCACC
>JABFRZ010000670.1 GCA_013140785.1 Planctomycetota bacterium
ACGCGGGCGTGCGCGAAGCGCACCGTCGCACCGGCTTCGCGCACGCCCGCGTCGGGCGCGAGTTCGCCCAGGATCAGGCGCAGCAGCGTGGTCTTGCCCGCGCCGTTCGGGCCGACGATGCCGAGGCGCTGCCCGGCCGCGAGCTCGAGGTCGAGCGGCGGCACGACCACGCGTCCGCCGAGGCTCTTCGCGATGCCCTTCAGCGTCACCACGCGCGCCCCCAGGCGCGGACCGGGCGGGATCTCGAGCTCGAGCTCGGCCGCCAGCCCGAGCGGCGCCGAGTCCACGAGCTCGCCGTAGCGGCGAATGCGCGCCTTGGCTTTGGTGGTGCGCGCCGGCGGCCCGCGCCGCATCCAGGCCGTCTCGCGCCGCAGCAGGAGCAGGCGCGTGCTCTCGCTCTTCGATTCAGAGGCGAGCCTGGCCGCGCGCGCCTCGAGGTACTCGCCGTAGCCGCCGGGCGTGCTGTAGAGCTGGCCGCGGTCGAGCTCGACGATGCGGTCGCACACGCGATCGAGGAAGTAGCGGTCGTGCGTGACGAGCAGGAGCGGTGTGCGCGTCTCCAGGAACCAATCCTCGAGCCAATCGATGACGAAGGCGTCGAGGTGGTTGGTGGGCTCGTCCAAGAGGAGCAGCTCGGGCCGCCCGAGCAGAAGCCGCGCGAGCGCCACTCGGCGCCGCTCACCGCCCGAGAGCGAGCCGCACAGCGCGTCGAATTCGGACAGGCCCAGGGCCTGTAGCTTGGACTCGATCTCGTGCTCGACGTCGTGGCCGCCGAGGCGCTCGAGTTCTTGCTCCAGGCGCCCCTGACGCGCGAGCAGGCGCTCGAGCCCGACTTCCTTCGCGCTCTCGAGCTCGGCGTGCACGCGCTCGAGGTCCAGGAGCACGCGCTCGCGCCCGCCGAGGCCAGCGCGCACGGCCGCGCGGATCGTGAGCGCGCCGTCGAGCTCGGGCTCCTGCTCGAGATAGCCGAGGCGCAGCTCGCGCCGCAAGACGCGCGTGCCCTTGTCCGGCGTCTCCAGCGCGCACAGGATGCGCAGGAGCGTCGATTTCCCGCTGCCGTTCGGGCCCACGAGCCCGACGCGCTCGCCCTCGTCGAGCGTCAGGTCCACACCGTCGAGCAGGGTGCGCCCGCCGTAGCTCTTCTCGACCTTCTCCAGCGCGAGCAGTCCCATGTCAGCCTCCGGCTCGCTCCAGGAATTCGCGCAGCTCGGCCGGCAGCGGGCTGCGCACCTCGCGCCGTCCGCCGCCGCTCGGCGCGATCCAGGCCATGCGGTGGTTGTGCAGCGCCTGGCGTGGAAGCTGTAGTGCGGCGAGATCGTGCGCGTCGAGTTCGCTGCGCGTGCTCTTCAAGAAGAGCTGTTCGTCGTCGCCATAGAGCTTGTCGCCGACGATCGCGTGTCCGATCGCCGCCAGGTGGACGCGGATCTGGTGCTGGCGACCGGTGCGCGGCGTGCAGGCCAGCAGCGCGAAGGCCGCGCGCCGCTCGAGCACGCGCCAGTCCGTGCGCGACTCCCAGCCGCCGGCCTGCACCGCGATCTTCAGGCGCACCTGGCTGCCGTGCGAGGGCCCGAGCGGCAGGTCGATCGAGCCCTCGTCCGCGGCCGGCGCGCCGTGCACCAGCGCCAGGTACTCCTTCTCGATCGTGTGGCGCTCGAACTGCTTCC
This sequence comes from Planctomycetota bacterium, assembly GCA_013140785.1. Lineage (GTDB taxonomy): Bacteria > Planctomycetota > UBA1135 > UBA1135 > JABFRZ01. The sequence continues at coordinate 1,665 of JABFRZ010000670.1, forward strand.
TGATCTGGCGGTGTGCGCGCGCGCCCTTCGCGAACAGCACGATCCCGCTCGTCTCCTTGTCGATGCGGTGGCACAGCCGGATCGGTACCGGCAGCTCGCTCTCCCCGGCGTAGCGCGCGTGCACGTCCTGGATCAGCGTCCCCGTCAGGCTCTTGCCGCTCGGGTGCACGACTTGTCCGGCGGGCTTGTCCACCGCGAGCGTGTCTTGGTCTTCGTACAGGATCGCGAGCGTGCCTGGGTCGGCCATGACCTCCGGCAGGCGCAGCTCGGGCGGGATCATCACCACGACGCGCGCGCCGTGCCGCAGGTTGCGCGCGGCCCTGCGCTCGACCTTGGGCTCTTCGCTCGAAGGCTCGAGCCCGGGCGCGGCCGGAGCCACGAGCACGAAGCCCTCGTCGATCAACAGCTGGACCGAGGTGCGCGAGCGCCACGGCAGACGCAGCTTGAGGAACGCGTCGAGCCGGATCTGGACCTCCTCGGCCGGCTTCTGGAAGTCGCTCCCCCGCACCCAGAGCTCGACCCGGTCGATCGAACGCGAGAGGTTGCGGTCACGTGGGAAGAGTCCCATGGTGGCTGGGCCTCTGGCTGTTCCGTCTTTCTCGGGCCGCCGCTTCTCAGGCTGCCGTCGCTTGGGCCGCCTGCATCCTCGCGCCGGTCGCCCGGCGTCCGCGCGGACGCGTCCGAGACCGGAAGCTAGCTGCGGTTCAGCAACCAGCGAGAGCGGCGCGCCGCCTTGAGGATCGTGCGCATGCGCTCGCGACGCTCGCGGCGGCTCTTGTCGGATCGTTTCTCGTGCCAGGTGCTGGCCTTGGCCATGCGGAAGACGCCGCCGTAGTTGCACTGGCGCTTGAAGCGCCGCAGGGCAGCCTCGAGCGATTCGTTGGATCGGACCTCGACCTTGATCGTCATGCGCGAAGGGGCAAGCGCTGTGGGACGGAAAGCAAAATGGGCGGGCTAGTATCC
>JABFRZ010000509.1 GCA_013140785.1 Planctomycetota bacterium
GCACAGCGAGTCGACGCATTTCCTCCAAGGTGGAGTGATCGAGACTTCTGGCATCACGCTTTTTCATTACGGGCAGCATCCCGATACTACCCGCCAACACTCCCTAAGTCACGCATCCGTCAGTAGGAGCCGGCGAGCGCCCCAAGCGGCGCTCGCGGCTCAATGCCAAAAACGTTAGGCGTCGCTACGCGCTCACGGTAACCAACCCAGAACAAATCCAACCAACAGCAACATCGTGATTATCTGGAGCGGCCTCGGTTTCCTCGTCGCAGTTACTGTATCGTTTTCGGTTTCTCGCTCGCCCTCAACTTCGCCTTCAACGCTTGGTGGGGAGAGGGCTACTACGACGCGCACAAGTGGCCCTTTGCCGTCAGCCTTTTCCCGTCCGCCATCGTCTGCTGGTTTCTCGGCTCCGCACTCCGCAAGCGCACCTCGCAAACCGTCATCGACAAGGCAACCGGCAAGGAGATGGTTCTCAATCGCAGCAACCACAGCCTCTTCTTCATTCCGATGCACATTTGGGCACCCATTCTCGCCGTCGGCGGCTGCATCGTGCTCGCCATCGACCTCCTCAAGTGACCTTTTTCCAAACAACCGCAACGCCTAACCAGGCGCTGCAGCGAACCCGGCCCTCGCGTCAAGGACCGTCAAGGTTGCAATCCAACGCCCTCGTGGGCCGGGTCGCTGAGCTTGGGTCTTCTGAAGCCGATCTTCTGACCGGCGGGCCTCCAAATACGACGGGCAGCGGCCTAACCATTTATTCAAGCCGACGCCGCGGCGCGGCTTACAGTAATTCAGGCGTTAGACGCACTGAGATGGCTTCACCGACCTTGCCGCTCCTCATTTGCCGTTCACGAGTCGAACATGCGGAGGAGTCGCAACGATGCGGCCGCGAGTAGCGGGGCAGCCAAGCGGCCCGCCGGGCTTTTGGACGTGCTCCAAGAGGGTGCGGGAGTAGCAAGGGGCTCATTCGGTGGCGTGGAGCGCCTGGGCTTCCGCGGAGCGACCGGTGCGTTCCAGGAACTCCGCCAGCTCCTCGCGGGCGTTGCGCGTGGCTCCGAGGTAGGGGGCGCGGGCTTCGAGTAGCGCGCTGAGCTTCTTGCGGCGCGTCTGTTCCTCGTCCACGGCACGGCCGAGCTTGCGGTAGATAGCTGCCAGGTTGTTGAGCGAGCCGCGCGCGTCCGGGTGGGCGAGTCCGATCAGGGGCTCGCGTTCGGCCAGGACGGCGAGCTCCAGCTCGAGGGCCTCGTCCAGGCGCTCGGTGTCCGCGTAGATCACGGAGAGGTTGTGGCGCACGGTCAGGCGCTCCTCGGCGTGCAGGAAGCCGAGACGTTCGTCCTGCTCGAGCGTGTCGAGGTACAGGCTCTCGGCCTCGTCGAGGCGTCCGAGGTCCTGCAGAGTGGAGGCCAGCAGCATCAGGAGGTCGCCGTAGTCGGCGTCGCGGCCGTGGAGTTCCTCGTGGCGCACGAGCAGCTCTTCGATCAGGAGCGCGGCCTCGTCCAGCCGGCCAGCGTCCGCGAGCGATCCGGCGTAGGCGCGCCGGGCCCGTGTGGTCATCAGGCTGTCCGGGCCGAAGAGCTGCTGCAATCCTTCGACGGCCAGACGCGCCTGCTCGACGGCTTCTGCCGGGCGGTCGAGCTTGCGCAGGAACTCGGCCTGCGCGGCGCGCGCCAGGAGCGTGCGCCAGTGGGACGGGCCGAGGTGCTGCAGGAACCCGGCCAGCGCCGCGGCCCCGTGCTCGCCGGCTTCCTCCGGACGGCCGAGGTTGCCGTACAGGGAGGCGAGGGCGAAGTGGCTCGCGGCGACGCTCTCGTGCTCGGGACCGTGCAGCCGGATCCGCAGGGCATGGCTCTCCTCGACGAGCTCGCGGGCCTCGTCGTGCTCGACGAGCACGATGAGCGTGTTGGCCAGGTTGTTCAGGGCGTCGGCGTAGAGCTGGGTCTCGCGGCCCACGTGCTTCTCGCGCAGCGCGAGCACGCGCCGTTGCATGCCCTCGGCCCCGCGCGCGTCGCCGGCCTCGTGGTGCACCCACGCCAGACGCTCGAGCGTGTCGGCGTACTCGGCGCTGTCCTCGCCGTGCACCTGGGCCGTGAGCGCCAGCGCCTCTTCGAGGATCGGGCGCGAGCGCTCGTAGCGCTGCAGCCAGTTGTCGATCTTCCCGAAGACGTTCAGGAGCCGCGCGCGGATCGCGGGCTGGTCCTGGAACTGGCCGCGGATGCGTTCGACGCCCTGGTCGAGCAGGTCGAGCGCGTTCAGCGCCTTGCCGTCCGAGTGCTCGGGGTTGGCGTACTCGAAGAGCGTGACGAGATAGTCGGTCACGGCCTGGGCCGTCTCGGCCTCGGTACGCGCGCGCCCTTCCTCCTGCTCGGCAAGGTTTTCGGCGCCGAGCGCGCGCTCCAGGTTCGCCTCGGCCGTCGCCAGGGCAGCGGCGAGCTCCACGCCGCGCTGCGCGGCCGCGGCGCGCTGCTCTTCCTTCTGGAGGTACAGCAGGCTGCTCGTGATCGCGCCCGCGAGCAGCACCCCGAACACGGCCGCGATTCCGCTGACCAGCACGCGGTTGCGGTGCGCGAACTTCTGGAGCTGGTACGAACGGCTCGCCGGTCGCGCCAGGATC
>JABFRZ010000525.1 GCA_013140785.1 Planctomycetota bacterium
CGCAGCAGGCGCGCCTTCAGGAGGTAGCCGCGCGCGCTCGCCAGCTCGGCCACGCACGCGGTGGCCTCGGAGAATTCGCCGCGTGCGAGGTGCCAGGCCACGCGTTCCTCGTCCGAGAGCCGCCTCGGTCGCTCGGCGCCCGCGAGCTCGGGGTGTTCGGCCAGCGTCGTCCACAGGAAGTCGTAGGCCGCCGCTGGCTGCCAGTGCGGCGTGTCGGCGAGCACCTCGCCGTCCGGCGTCACGAGCAGCAGCGCCGCGCCGAAGGCCGTGGGCGGAAGTCCGTAGCGTTCCTGGGCCGCGAACGGCACGGCGCTGTCGGCCGTGATGGCGAGAGGTACGCAACGCGCGTTCACGAGCTCGATCACGTCCGGATCCATCGCGAACACCGTGCGCGAGGCGTTGGGGATGTCGAAGCCGGGATAGAGCCAGGCCACGGCCAGTACGACCTTGCGCTCGGCCTTGGCGCGCGCCACGGCCTCCTCCCAGTCCTTGGCCCAGGCCAGCTCCTCGCCGCAGCGCGCGGCCAGCTCGGTCCAGTGTGCGCGCTCGTCGGTGTTGGTTTCCTGAACGTTGGTTTCCTGAACGTTGGTGTCCTGAGCGGTGGCTCCCTGAGGGGTGCTTTCCTGGGGGGCTGGTTCCGCGCGCGAAGAGGCGAGAACGAGCACGAGAGCGAACGAGGCGGAGCGCCAAGTCGAGGCCACGCCTGGAGGATAGCGCCCGTCCGGGCCTTGCGGTGCAGCGCGCCCGCGGCGACCGCCATGGCGCGCGCGGCAGGCACTTGTCCAGCGAGGTCGCGGAGTAGGCGCAGCGCGGTCACCTTCCACGCCACCTGCCGCCCACGCACCGTCGCAGCCGATCGACGACCGTCGAAATGGAGGAGTCGCGCTCGTGCGACGCCACCGGCGCCGGCGTCCGGCGCCCCGGGACAACTCGCGGCACCGGGGCGCGCCCGCTACTCCCAGGCGAACGAGCCGCGCTCGCTGCCGTCGGCGGCCTGGACTTCGACCCTGCCGTCGCCCGCGTCACCGACCTCCTCACCGTCCTCCACCTCCAGCGTCTCCCTCACGGTGTCTTTTCCTGATGCTGGTCAGAGGTGAAGCGTGCGTTGATGTGATCCGCAAGGAAGCCGGCATCCCGGGTGACCCAGCCAAGGAGAGCCGAGGTACGCGTGTGCTGCCAGGTCAGGCCCAGGAAGTACAGACCCGCCGAGCACGTGACGCCGCGATGATGCTCGACATTGCCTTCCACATCCTTGATGTCTGGAACCTCGATCCACGAATGGTCCGTCCGGAACCCGGTGGCCCAAAGGATCGTGTCGTACTCCGAAGAGGTCCTGTCGGCGAAGGCAACCAATCGGCTCTTGACTGCGATCAATCGTGGCCGGACCACGACGCCGTGTCGTTCCAGCTCCGGCACGCCGCCCCCGATGATGACGTCGCGCTTCGACAGCCTCCTGCCCAGCCATGACGCGCGGGTGATCCGCGTGAACCCCAGCAGCGTCGCCCACCACCACACGTCGCGGCCCAGCGGCCTCTGGCTGAGCGTGGGCAGGTGCTGGCCGACCGAGATCTCCACCTCGTGCGTGGCCGTGAGCTCGAGTGCGATCTGACATCCCGTATTGGCTGCTCCGACCACGAGCACTCGGCCCGGTGGGATGCCGCCGGGCCGGCGGTACTCGAGGCTGTGAAGTTGAACCACCCCGGCGTCGAACTCCCTCGCCAGCGGCGGCACGAAGGGCGTCTGAAAAGGCCCGGTGGCCACGACGACGTTGTGTGCGCTCATCGGCCCCTGCTCCGTGTCGATCTCGTAGAGCGTCTTCCGTTGAAGACGCGTCACTTTCGCATTCAGGACGACTGGCAGTTGGAACTTCGACGCATACGCGTGAAGGAAGCCGGCGACGTCGTCCTTGCAGGGATACGTGTCGTGTGGAGCAGGAAACGACATGCCGGGGAGGCCGTTGTATTGGGCCGCGGTGAACAGCTTCAGCGAGTCCCAGCGCCGTCTCCACGTTTGGCCGACTTCCGAGCCCGCATCGACGATCCTGAAGCGCAGCCCCAGCCGTGCGAGGTGCCAGCCCATCACGAGACCGGCCTGACCGGCCCCGATCACCAGGACATCGAGCGGCTCGCGGTCGAACCGTGTCGAGACCCTATCCATTAAGGCGGACGCCGGTGAGGAGGAGGACCGCGATGACGGCGGCCGCCACGAAGTCGACGACGAGGCAGAACGGCGGCCACCACCGGGTGTTAGCGACGAACTGCGTGCGATGCTGCCAGAGGTCTTTGATGCCGTGAGCCACAAGAGCGACGACGGACAGCCATGGAGAGGTGACGATCGCGATCGTCGCCAGGATGAAGAACGCGAAGGTCACCCCGACCTCGACGGCGAGGACGCGAGGGCGGCCATCGGCCACCGCAAACCCGACGTACACCGAGGCGATGAGCACCAACGCCAGCGACCAGACGAGGGTTGGCGCGAGCCACCAGAACCCGAGGGGTGAAAACGCTTGAATGAGTCCGACGGCGACGCCCCAAAAGACGGGCTTCGCCAGGGACTGACTTCGCAGATCTTTGCTCATTGGGCCTCCGGCAACGGGGATCGGCGGCACGT
>JABFRZ010000433.1 GCA_013140785.1 Planctomycetota bacterium
GAACAGATCTCCGAGCACGACCAGGACCGGCGCGTCGAGCGCCGCAGCCAAGCCTGGAAGTCGGCCCACGTCTCGGACCGTCGCGGGTCCAGGTGCAGGTCGGCGATCACGCACGTGCCGGCCGGCAGCGCGACCTCCGGCAGGCCGCTTGCGCGGCTCACCGCGCGCTGGCGTCGGGTTCGCCCTTGCTGGCCTCGTCCTTCTCACCCGGCCCCGGATCCAGCCCGAAATCGCGCAGCTTCTCCCACAGCACCTTGCGCGAGATCCCGAGCAGCTCGGCCGTCTGCGTGCGATGGCCGCCGGTCAGTTCCAAGGCGCGCTTGATGTGCGCGATCTCGTTCTCGCGCAGGACCTCGCGCAGCGGACGCACCGTCTCGGCCGGCTCGGTCGCTCCGCGCCAGCGCGGGTCGAGCGGCAGCAGGAATTCTCGTCTGAGCTCGAGCGCGTCACCGGCCAACGCGATGGCGCGTTGCACGGCGTTTTCGAGCTCGCGCACGTTGCCCGGCCAGGGGTAGCGTTCGAGCACGTTGAGCGTGGGCACGCTCACGTGGTAGTTGCGTCCCTTGCCGAAGCGCTCGAGCATGTGCTTCAGGAGCAGCGGCACGTCGCCGGCGCGCTCGCGCAAGGGTGGCAGCTTCACCGGCACCACGTGCACGCGGTAGAAGAGGTCCTCGCGGAAGCGCCCCTCGCGCACCAGCTCGCGCAGCGAGCGCTTCGTGGCCGCCACCACGCGGATGTCGAGCTTGCGCGTCTCCTCGCCGCCGAGACGCTCGAAGTTGCGTTCCTGCAAGACGCGCAGGAGCTTCACCTGCACGCCCAGCGGCATGTCGTCGATGTCGTCGAGGAACAGTGTCCCACCGTGAGCCAGCTCGAAGCGGCCCTTGCGCTCCTTGTGGGCGTCGGTGAAAGCGCCCTTCTCGTGCCCGAAGAGCTCGGCCTCGAGCAGGCTCTCGGGCAAGGCCGCGCAGGAGAGCGCTACGAACGGCCCCGCCGCGCGCTGCGAGCGCTCGTGCAGCACGCGCGCCACGCGCTCCTTGCCCGTGCCGCTCTCGCCCTCGATCAGGACGCCCGCATCGGTCGGCGCCACCGTGGCGATGCGTACGAACACGGCCTGCATGGTCTGCGAGCGACCGACCATCTCGCCCATACGCTCGCAGGCCACCTCGCGCAGTTCGGCCTTGAGGCGCTCGTTCTCGGTCTCCAGCGAACGCTCGCGCCCGAAGCGCTGCACCAGCTGCACCACGGCCTCGTTGCGGAACGGCTTCTGGATGTAGTGCGCCGCGCCGATGCGCATGGCCTCGACCGCCTGCTCGACCGTGCCGTAGCCGGTCATCAGCACCACCGGCCGGTGCGGGTCGAGTGCGACCGAGCGCTGCAGGATCTCCATGCCGCCGCCGCCTGGCATGCGGATGTCGGTCAGGACCACGTCGGGATTGTCGCGCTCGAGGCGTGCCAGCGCCGTGGCGGTGTCGGGCGCGGACACCACCTGGTAGCCCGCGTCCTCGAGCGCGTGGCGCAGCGTGACCGCGATGGTCTCCTCGTCTTCGGCCAGCAGGACGCGCACGGTGATTCGCTGGCTAGCGGGTCGAACGCGCCTCACGCGGTCCGGGAACGCGGTGCACGCAACGATCGCCGCCGGCGCGCGCGGCCTCGGCCAGGGCGCCCTCGGCGGCCTCGACCAGACTGTCGAAGAAGAGCGTGTTGTCGTCCTGGTAGTGCGAGATGCCGATCGAGAGCGTGACCGAGAGGGGCGCGCCCTGGGGCGTGAAGGCGAGCTTGCGCGCGGCGGCCAGGATTCGACGCGCGCCCGCTTGCGCGCCCTCGCTGGTCGTGTGCGGCAGGATGGCCATCAGACGATCGTCCATCAGGCGCCCCAGGTAGTCGCAGGTGCGCGTCTCCTGCTGCAGCAGCTCGACCGCGGCCGCGAGCACCAGCTCGCGGAACTCGTAGCCGTACAGGTCACGCAGGGAATCCAGGCGATCGACGCCGATGACCAGACACGAGAGCGGGTACCCGTAGCGTTGCGCGCGCCCGAACTCGACCCGCATCAGGTGGCGGATCTGCGACAGCGAGAACACGCCGGCGCCCGGCTCGGAGGAGTACTCGGACATGGATCGGGCCCCCATCACGGAGGCCCGAGCAAGGTACGCCCAGCGACGTCCGGAGTCGAGCACGGGTGCGCCGGCGCGCGGGAACCTCCCCGTTCAACCGCGGCGAAAGCGCTCCAACAGGAAGCGGTCCAGGTACTCGTCGATGCTCGTGCCCCGGATCCGCAGCACGTACAGAATGGCCGCGACCAGGGCGGCGAAGACGAGGAACGACAGCACCTGGATCAGCAGGAAGGCGAACAGGCCGGGGGAGGAGGCGCTCTTGCGCCGGGTCGCTACGGTCCGGGCGCCCGCGGCACCCAGCAGGAGGTCGCGCTGCAGAGCGGCGGCGCGCTCGAGCAGCCGGCGCTCGTCTTCCGCCCCCAACGCAACCGGCAGGAGCTCGCGCGCGCAAGCATCGGGGTCGAAGTTCCCGCCGCGCGCGTGCGCGCGCCAGCGCTTGACGGCCTGGGCGTCCGCGAGTCCGAGCTCGCAGGCCAGGCCGGCGCGCACACGCTCGCCG
>JABFRZ010000611.1 GCA_013140785.1 Planctomycetota bacterium
TGCGAAGAGCTCGTCGATCAGCGCCCGCGCGCGCTCGCGCAGCTCGGAAGCCTCGTGTCGCAGCGCTCTACGTTCCTTGGCGGAGCCGGTCTCGTGGATACGCAGCGTACCGTCCTCGATCCCGGTCCCGACGGCGCGCGCAGTGCAGAGCGTGCGGCGCGTGGCGCGTACCCTGGCGGACCTCGAAGGCCACGACGAAGTCGCCGAGCAGCACCTCAAGGAAGCCCTGGCGCTGCGCGCTCCGCTCGCCTGACGCCAGAACCCAAACGCACCGCGGAGGCGCGGGGGACGCGGAGCTTCGAGGAGGAAGGGAAGGGGGGAACGTCCCCTCGTTGGTTTCCTCCCGGAAGCCTCCGCGCTCTCCGCGCCTCCGCGGTGCGTTTGCAATCAGCTGCCGGCCGGCGTGCTCGAGCGCATCAGTGTCTCGGCCTCGACCAAGAGACCGAGCAGGTCTGAGCGCTGCGACAGCTCCACGTCGTTCAGCACGCTCTGCTGCGCCAGACGCCAGGTCTCGTTGGCCTCCTTCTGCTTCGCGTTCTGGCACTGCGCCATGCACAGGAACAGCTGCCACAGGGCGTGCTCGCGCTGGCCAAACGAGCCGCGCTGGCCTGACGAGCTCCGCGCTGCGCGTGCCTCACTGCGCGCCGGTGGATCCCTGAGGTGGTCCTCGGCCTCGCTGAAACGAGCGGCCCGATAGGAAGCCACGCCCAGCGCCAGCTTCTTGAGCTCCTCGAGCTCGGGCTCGGACACTTCGGCCGCGTTGGCGCGCGCCAGGGCCTGGACGCTGGCGTCGCGCGGACGTTCGGGATCGAGGCACTCCTCGAGGCTGAGCAAGAGCAGCGGCAGAGGGTCGTCGCCGCGCAGGTGCGCCAAACGCAACGCAACCTCGCGCAGGGCGTGCGGGATGCTCGCGTCGGCCTGTAGCTCCCGAAGAACCTCGGCCAGGCGAAAGCGTTCTGCGAAGAGCTCGTCGATCAGCGCCCGCGCGCGCTCGCGCAGCTCGGAAGCCTCGTGTCGCAGCGCTCTACGTTCCTTGGCGGAGCCGGTCTCGTGGATACGCAGCGTACCGTCCTCGATCCCGGTCGCGAGGCGCGCGCCGTCGGGACTGAAGGCCAAGGCCTGCACGGTGCCGCGCGGCTCGCGCAAGACGAGCAGCGTCTCGCCGCTCTCCGCGTCGCGCACGTGGAGAGCGCCACCCTCGGAGGCGCTGACCAGGCGCTTCCCGTCGGGGCTGAAGGAAAGGGCGTGGATCTTGCGGAGCTGGTCCTGCTGCTCGAGCAGCCAGGTACCGGTGCGCGCGTCCCACAGCTGCACCAGGCCGGTCACGGCGCCGGTCGCGATGCGCTTGCCGTCGGGGCTGAAGGCGACGGCCGAGTTGCGCCCCTTCTTGGTGTAGAGCGGCTGCGCGAGGTCGCCAGCGAGGTCCCACACCACGAGATCGCGGCCGACCGTGGCGAGCTGCGTACCTTCGGGGCTGAGCACGACGCCGTCGGCCGCGTACTGGTGACCCGACAGCTCGCGCAGCACCGCGGTCGTGACGGCGTCGAGGACGCGCACCTTCTTGTCGCCGGTGGTGACGATCACGCGCGCGCCGTCGGGCGTCATCAGGGCCGACTCGACCCAGCGCTCGAAGGCGCCGAAGACCTGCAGCCGCTCGCCGCTCTCGGCGTCCCACAGAACCGCGGTCCGGTCGTGCGAGCCGGACAGGATCGCGCTGCCATCCGGGCTGAAGACGGCCGAGTTGACGATGCCGGTGTGCCCGCGCAGGCGCCGCAGCGGCTCGCAGGTGAGCGCGTCCCACAGCACGAGCTCGTTGTCCTCGCCGGCCGAGACCAGGCGCGCGCCGTCCGGGCTGAAAGCCAGGGCCGTGAGCGCGGCGCGGTGCTGGCGCAGCTCGGTCGTGGCCGAGTCGCTCTCGGCGTCCCACAGGTACACGGTGCCGTCGCTGTCGCCCGAAAGGAGGCGCTCACCGAGCCCATCGAAGGCCACCTCCAGCACGGCCGACTCGTGCCCGCGCAGGACGCGCGCGGCGCCAGTCGCGACGTCCCAGACGCGCACGGTGCGATCGCTCGAGCCGCTCACGATGCGGCCGCGGTTGGGGTCGTAGTCGAACGAATGGATCGGGCCATCGTGGCCGCGAAAGGTGCGCACGAGCAGCCCGCTGCCCGCCTGCCACAGGTGGATGGCGCCGTCGTCGCCGCACGAGAACAACTGTTCGCCGAGCACGTCCCAGGCGACCGCGCGCACCGCACCGCGGTGGCCGCGAAGGGGGGCGAGCCCGCGTCCACTGGCGCGCTCCCACAAACGCAACGAGCCGTCGCGCGAGCTCGTGGCCAGGCGCTCGGAGTCCGGGCTCCAGGCGATGCCGGTGATCTGCGCGATGTGTCCCTGGAAACGTTGCAGGATCTGCCAGTTGAGCGCGTCGCGTACCACCAGCAGGCCGTCGTCGTCGCCCGCGGCCAGGTAGCGCCCGTTCGGGCTGAAGGCCACCGCGCTGGTCTTGGCGCCGTCCTCGCTCGCGCGCAACCCGACCTCGGCCACGATGCCCGCCGGGACCGCGCCCGTCTCGAGGTCGAAGACGCGCACGCCATTGCTCTCGCCCGCGATCGCCAGGCGCGAGCCGTCCGGGTTCACGTCGAACGAGAGGTTCGAGAACAGCTGGCGCAGCGAGCTCAAGAACTCGAGCGGCGTCACGGTGATCTTGTCGGGCGGGACCTCCTTCAGGGTGGTCAGGTCCCTGACGATCAGCCGGCCCTGGCCCGTGAGCACCAGGGCCTGGTCCGCGCCGGGCCGGAAGCCGAGCGCCTCGACGCTGGTGTGGCTGCCAAGCTCGGCCAGCGGCGCGTTGGCCTGCAGATTCAGGTGCCGCCACTCCCAGCCACGCCGCTTCTCGTCCGCCGCGCGCAGACGCGCGCGCGCCTCGACCAGCTCGTTCAGCTTCAAGCTGTAGTCGGCAGCCAGGATGTTGGCGGCGTAGGCGGAGCGCTCGGAGCGGTCGAGGTTCTTGTGCGCCAGGCCGGTCTGCTTGTCGGCCTCGGCCCTGCGCTGCTCGGCCAGCTCGAGGCTGTCCTTGGTCTCCTTCTCGCTCTCCTGGGCGCGCACCAGGTTCTTCTCGGCCTCGACCTTGGCCACGGCGGTCTCGGACTCCTTCTTCGAGAGCGCCAGATAGTCCTGCTTCTGCTGCCAGGCAAAGAACAGCGCGCCGAAGAGCGTGAGCAGGAGCATGCCGGCGATGCCCGAGGCCATGCCCTTGTTGCGCGCGACCCACTTCTTGAACTCGGCCAAGGAGCCGCGCTCGTAGGCGCGCACCACGCGGTTCTCGAGGAAGGCCTGCAGGTCGTCGGCGACCTCCAGCATGCTCCCGTAGCGCTGCGCGGGGTCGCGCGCCATGGCCTTGGCCGCGATCGCCACCAGCTCGGCCGGCTCGTGCGGCGCGAGCTCTTCGATCGGAGTGGGCGGCCCGTCGAGCACGCGCGCGAGCACCGTGTGCGGCGACACGCGCTCACCGGGCTGGACGTGGGGCGCGCGCCCGGTGTGCATGTAGTAGAGGATCGCGCCCAGCGAGTACACGTCCGAGCGCGGGCCGACCTCCTCGAGCTTGCCGCGCGCCTGCTCGGGCGCCATGTAGGAGGGCGTGCCGACCACGTCGCCGTCCATGGTCACGAGCGGCGACTCGGGGTTCTGCTCGGTCTCATCGCGGCGCACGGTGCGCACCAGCGACAACGCCGAGGCATCCTCCGGCCGCGGCTTCAGACGCAGGTCGTGCGAATCGCGCCGGCCGAGCACGCGCGCGAGGCCCCAGTCCATGACATAGGTCTCGCCGAAGCGCCCGACCATCACGTTGGCCGGCTTCAGGTCGCGGTGCACGACGCCCTTCGAGTGCGCGTAGGCCATGGCCTCGCACACCTTGAGCACCACGCCCAGGACCTTGGTGCGCGTCCAGCCCTCCTTGCCCTCGCGCGCGAGATCGAAGACGTCTTTGAGCTCGCGCCCGCGCACGAAGCGCATCGTGAAGTAGCAGCGCCCCTTCGAATCGATCCCGAGGTCGTGCACAGGCACGACGCCTGGGTGGTCGAGCTGGCCGGTGATCTGCGCCTCCTCGAGGAAGCGCCCGAGTCGCTCGGGATCGACCGAGCCGCTGTCCGAGCCCTTGCCCCCGCTCGAGGAGCCGGCCCCGCGCCCGTGCATGACCTTCATGGCCAGGTTGCGGCGCAGGTCGCCGTCCCACACGCGCAGGATCGTGCCCATCCCGCCCGAGGCGACGTCCTGCTTGACCTCGTAGCGGCTGCCGACATCCACCGAGGGGGTCAGGCGCTTGACGAAGTCCTCGACGGTGGTGGACGAGCTCGAGCCCGGCTGCTTGGGCTCGCGCGGGACCCCTTCTTCCTCGTCCTGGAGGTCGATGCGCGGATCGACCTCGGACCCGAAGTGGCGCTTCAGGCGCTGCACGAACGAGAGATGCGGCTCGTTCTTGCGCTCCCCCTCCCGGGGGGTCTCGCCTTCTGCGCTGGCCATGTTGGAGGCGGAAGAGAGGAGGGGTGCGGACGGCCTGGGCGGCGGAATTCCTGCCGGATTCCCCTGACTACCGCGCCTGGCCGCCGGAGCAACCGAGGCGCGCAGTGTACGCAATCCGAGCGCGCTCGCGAGGCGTGGGGCGGGGCTCGGACGCCCCCTACGAGAGCTGCGACCGGGACGTTGCGGACCGGCACGATTCGACCGGCCTGTCTCCAGTGTCTCCGGTGCTCCCGCTTCCGAATATTCCCGGAGTCCTCCCGGGGCCGGCTACCGCGACGCTGTCAGAGCGTGTCGGAAAAACCGCGTTGCGAGGCGAAGCGGGCGGCGCGGAGGCGAGGAAGGCGACAGCGAGGCGGCGCAGGCGGCCTCTGTGGCCGCCGAGCACGTCTCGCCGAGCCTGACGAAGCATCCGCCCCTCCTGCGAAGCCGCAGTAGCGGTTTTTCCGACGCGCTCTCAGTCCTCGTCGACCTTGACCACCTCGCCCAGGTGCTCGGCCAGCGCGTTGAGCAAGCCCACTGGCGCGGTCTCGTTGCGCGACCACAGGAAGGACTTCGCGCGCATCCACGGATCGCGCGTGTCGATCGTGCGCTTGACGAGCATGCGCCCGCCCTCACCGAACCACGCGAAGCCGAAGCGCAGCGTGTAGCGCGAGTCGCCGATCGTGTAGACCGCCTGGAAGACCGAGCCCTCCTCGGCGCTGTTGACCTCGAGGTCGTAGCTCGTTCCGCTCGGCTCCGTGATGCGCCAGACCGGATTGTCGCCGCGCTTCGGACGCTCGCTCACGGAGCGGACGTCGGGGTGCCACTCGGCCCACGTGGACACGTCCGAGACCACGGCATAGAGCCGGTCCGGCTTGGTCGTCATGTTGGTCTTGCAGCCCAGGGTCAGCGAGCGCGGTACGATCATCCCCACGCCGTAGACGAGGCCCGCGCAGGCGGCCAGGACGATGACCCAGTTGAAGAACTTCTTCACGGTGATGCCTTGGACGGTGATGCCTCGAACGGTGAGGCCTTGGATTCGGTCGGGAGCGGACGGACGGGGAAATCGATTTCGCCCCGGCCTCCCCTTTCGGAGGCGGGCCGCCCGGGCTGGAGCGCTTCTGCTCGCGGCTTGCGCGCTGGGCCCGGAACAGGCCGTAGGTACCCGTCCGGCCGCGACCGAGACGCGCATCGAACGCTCGGCTCGGCTGGAGCTCGGCCGGCTCGTGCGCCCGGCGGACGAAGGCGGAGCGCTCCTGATCACCGGCGACGGCATCACGGTCGAGCTCGTGGGTGAGCTGCGCGGCGCCGAGGCCGAGGCCGCGCCCGACACGTTCACCGGCGTCGGCATCCGTGTCACCGGCAAGAACGTGACCCTGCGCGGCGCGCGCGTGGCGGGCTACCGGGTCGGGATCCACGCCGCCGGCGCGGACGGGCTGGTGCTCGAGGACTGCGACGTGTCGGGGAACTTCCGCCAGCACCTGAAGTCCACGCAGGCGAAGGAAGCGCGCGAGGACTGGCTCGAGCCGCACGCGAACGACGCGCACGAATGGTTCACGCGCTACGGCGCCGGGATCCACGTCGAGCGCTCGCGCGGCGTGACGGTGCGGCGCTGCCGCGCGCGTGCCGGGCAGAACGGGCTCGTGCTGGAGCGCGTCGAGAAGGCGCAGGTCTACGACAACGACTTCTCGTTCCTCTCGGGCTGGGGCATCGCGCTGTGGCGCTCGAGCGACAACGTGCTCGCGCGCAACGCCTGCGACTTCTGCATCCGCGGCTACAGCCACGGCGTCTACAACCGCGGCCAGGACTCGGCCGGGATCCTCCTGTTCGAGCAGTGCTCGCGCAACGTGATCGCCGAGAACTCGGCCACGCATTGCGGTGACGGGTTCTTCGGCTTCGCGGGCCAAGAGGCGCTGGGCGGCGTGCCGCCGCCGACGGCCGATTTCGACTACACCGGCCTGGGCTGCAACGAGAACCTCATCCAGCGGAACGACTTCTCCCACGCGGCCGCGCACGGCCTCGAGCTGACCTTCAGCTTCGAGAACCGGATCCTCTCGAACCGCCTGGTTGGCAATGCGATCTGCGGGATCTGGGCGGGCTACTCGCGACGGACCCTCATCGTGGACAACGAGATCGAAGACAACGGATCGGCGGGTCATGGTCTCGAGCGTGGCGGCGTCAACATCGAGCACGGACAGGACAACCTGATCCAGAGCAACCGCTTCCGTGCCAATCGCTGCGGAGTGCACCTCTGGTGGGACGAGGACCCCGGCCTGGCCAAGCTCCCCTGGTGTGTCGCCAACGGCAGCGAAGCGCGTGGGAACTCGATTGCCGCCAATGCCTTCGAGGGCGACGAGCTGGCGATCCACCTGCGGGAAGCGGCGCAGACGTCCATCTGGGAGAACGGATTCCAGCAGGTGGAGTGCGAGCTGGAGGTCAGCGGGCCGCCACCCGCTGACACACCTCCCAGCCTCTACAACGTGCCGCCTCTGCCCGAACTCCCAGGTCAGAGCCAGCCGGTCGGCGCGAGAGCGCAGCTCGCCGGCCGCGACAAGATCCAGCTCGACCAGTGGGGCCCGCTCGAGCCCCTCACCGACGCGAAGTGACGCGCCCTCAGGCGTTCTTCACCCAGCGCACGAGCTCCATGAACTTCGGCGGCTGGCCGGTGCGCAGGATCCCGATGCGGAAGATGCGGCCCGAGAGCCACAACATCCCGATCGTCGTGGCCACCAGCAGGATCATCGTCCCGACGCGATCGAACATGGGCGGGTCGGCCGCGGCGCGGTTCATCATGATGTACGGCGTGTAGATCGGGATCCACGACAGCACCGTGGCGAGCGTCCCGTTCGGCTCCTTCGGGATGAAGGCCATCGTCATGAGCGGCACGATCATGACGACCATGGCCGGCCCCATCATGTTCTGGGCCTCCTTGAGCGTGTTGCACAGGCTGCCGATCGCCAGGAACACGCCCGCGTAGAGCAGGTACCCGAGGAAGAAGTAGACCACGAACCAGGTCAGGAGCCCGGAGCTCTTCAGCACGGTCAGGAGCTCGCCCGCGAGCTCGGCCTCCTGTCCCGCCTTGATCTCGAGGATCGCGACCAGCGACAGGATCCAGGCTCCGATCATGGTCAGCCCGACCGCGGCGATGCCACCCAGCTTGCCCATCATCAGCTCGCCGGGCGTGACCGAGGAGAGCAGCACCTCGATGATGCGGTTCGATTTCTCCTCGATGGTGTTGTTGAGCAGCATCTGCGCGATCGTGAAGATCGCGATCCACAGGAGATACACGAAGCCCATCGGCGCCCACTGGCGGATCTTGTCGGCCAGGCTGACGGTCTCCTCGCCGATCTCCTTCTTGGGGTCGAGCGCGGCGAAGGGCAGGTGCGTGCGCTGCACCGCGCGCACGGAATCGGCGTCCACGCCCTTCTCGACGTACTCGAGGCGCCGCACCTCCTCGTTGACCGCGCGCTCGATCTCGTCCTTCAGGTCCTCGTCGGCCAGGTTCGAGCTCCAGTACTGGACCCCGAGCTTCTCGGCGCCGGGCGCGGCCGGCGGCGCGCCCGGACGCACGACCCGCGCGAGGATGTCGGACGGCACGATTACGGCCGCGAAGAGCTTGACGCGCTCGCTGTCGGCGGAATCGCCTTCGACGGCATCGCTGCCGACAGCATCGGCCTCGAGCGCGACGCGCTCGTCGCCGCGCAGGTAGGGCTTGAGCGCCTCGGCCAGCTCGGCGGCCGGCAGGTTCGCGTCGATGCCGGGCGGCAGCGGCACGCTGCGGATGCCGCGCCGCGGCTCCTTGAACTCG